>NZ_JANAVN010000014.1:57292-191939 GCF_024213565.1 Paenibacillus sp. Lou8.1 | reverse complement strand
CCCCATCGTACCGAGGCGCTCGTTTTTGTGCAAAGACCAGATTATTCGTTTTACAGGAATTCTAACGGGGAACGTTAGTTTAATGGGAACAGCGACAGTCTAGGACTTTATTTCGTATTATTAGGTCAACCAGAGATTTCTGGTTGGTCTTTTTTCTTAGGCGTCATATGATGGCGGTAGCCGTGAGGACGTGGAATTTATTGGAGTCAACCCCGTCTACTCATATGTTCTTCGTTTACCAACCGGACTGCCTCCATCTTCACATCTAAGGAGTACTGTCGGAATGGTTTGTCCCTTTTTAGCCATGAAAAATCCCCTACGTTCAACAAGATTAAGTCCATCTTATCAGATGTCTTTTTTCTCTTGTCTACTAGAAGGGGATAATACCAAATTGTACGGTTCTTTTGTTAAATTAAAACATAAACAATTGTACCAACTACAGATATGGCCATCATCAATAGTGAAATAATATGTTTTTGTGAACTTCGAATATATTTCCATTGGAAGATAGATCGAACACTGAACACTAGAATAAGTAATACGCTAATCCAAACATATTTATAAGGTTCTTTAACAAAAAGAACTGACAAAATTACCACAATACCCCCAATCACAATGAACCACCTGTATGGGATAAAACCATCCGTGTCTGATATCTTCTCATCTGTTTTGCTGATAATTTTATCCAGAACAAATTGAATCACAGCTGCAATAAATAATACAAGAGCAAAACTCATTGGTATCACCTTCTTTTTCCATTCGTTCAACTATACTACACCAATACAAATTTTTCATGCATCAATAAACATATGTATCAAATGCTGGGTTTTATACATATGCCAGCTAAGCAATATGCGATAACGCTGTAGTGTGTGAATGAAAATGAGTCCATGAGATTCGGACTCATTTTAGAGTGTGTTCATTTTTTACGCACTTTTTTATTAAATATACAGCCAATGAAGCCTAGTGCTACTATACCTGCGCTTAAAAAGCAGACTAATAAACCATTTAGTTCTACCTTCCATTAAGCATATATCAATATTCCAGAGTAAAAAATCCAACGACTAAGATTGTTGCGATATTCTTCAAAATTGAAAACTCCTTCTAAAAAAAGTGTGCCAAAAGTGGTATATATATATTCTATGTATCGTTATTACAATTATATCTTATTATTAGGGGGGGTGGTAAAGTGAGGAATTTGTATCAGCCTGAATGGCATCCGTTATGCTAATGCTTGTTATCAGCAGTACAGTAGCAACGCCAAATGAAGTACAGGGAGAATTCGCAATATCCGGAGGAACTTTTACCGGTATTTTTTCGTTTTTGGGAGTACCAGGTTGGGTAGTAAGCATTGTAAAAGGTGCTACCATTGTTTATGCGGATAATAGCAGAGGGGGTTACTTTGATGTATTTTGGGCTGTGGACCCTGCTAGCCAGGCAGTAAACTTCGTCACAGCTAAAGTGTATGGGGGCTTGATACTGTTAAGTAAAACGCGATAAACGAAACATGGGTGCGAAATATCCCCTCATTATCACATAATCAGTTAAAAACGTTGATATACCAAGAGAAGCTGGTACATAACTTTTCTGATGAGATCAGGGAGCGACGGACAGGAAAATCAACTGAATATATATATAAATGAATGTTAAAGAGCGAGCGATAAAAATCGCTCTTTTTTACGTGATTATGTTTTCTACTATGTTACTGATTGATTATATTCTTTTGAAAAATCTATCGTATATCACTAAAGCGACGACTATGGTAAACACCTGGATTAGAAACTTTTCGGATACTTCATACGTCTTATGTAAGGGTACTTATTGAAAAAGGAGGTAATTTATCTTGAAAAAGGTTATTGTGTTTGTGTTTTTCTTCGTACTTGCGTTTCAATCCTGGGCGATTGCTGATGCTGCCAATCCTATATCCGTTAACGCGGTGAATGTGAATGGGAAGTTTATAGCAACTGCTGTTTCACCTATTATTAAGGACGGGCGTGTTTTGGTTCCTATACGTACGCTTGCTTCACTTGGGGTAACCTATCAATGGGATAGTAAAAGTCAATCTGCTCTCATCACAAAAGGCAAAGATCAAATTAAGCTAATGGCTAACAAAAAAGAAGCATTTAAAAATAACAAAGCAGTCCAGGTTGATGTCCCTGTCCAAGTGTCCCAGGGAAGGATATTGGTACCTATTCGTTTTATTTCGGAGAATTTTGGCTACAAGGCAAGCTATGAGAAGCTTCGGTCTATTTTATTTATTCAAGACGGTAATTATAAGGTAGACCAAGAGAGCTTACAGGCAGAAGATTTACAAACCGCTCGTCAGGCTGCTATATCGCTGCCGGTTCAATTTTCTTTCAAATCGCTTTCTTCTTTAGAAAAGCCGGGGGCTAACAAAGAATATACTTACGTTTTCCCGAGAGGGGATTCATCCAGATACATGTATTTTAACAATGATTGGTCAGCTGGTAATACGGTAGTTGAAATTAAGGATGGAGTTGCTAAGGCAGTTTGGCAATTTACATCAGGAAATGGTCTGGATGATATTGTATCCAGTGCTGGCCAAAGACCAAGTTATAATTACGTTGAATGGGTAACTGATATTATGATGTTTAATGATGAGAATGGGAATATCAAAGCTGTATACAAAGATGATAAAGGTCAACAAAAAGATCTCACTGCAAAAGCTAAATCCTATACAGATATTATCCAACCTATTCCTAATGAGACGAGAAAACAATAGCTACTATCGAATCAGTTTATTAAGGACGTCCTTAGCGAGGGACGTTCTTTATTTTGACTTGGATTCAAAACATAAGCAGTAATAGATTTTTAGTGAATTTCATATGATTGGAGGTTAGTTAGGTATGAAAAAAATCTTTCTTTCATCTATGCTTACTTTAGGCATGCTCTTAACATTTGCTATTCCGCTTTCTGCTGCACCGTCGATTCAATTAGTTATCAACAGCGAGGTGGTACATTCAGATGCTCCACCCGTTTCTGTCGCAGGGAGAACTATGGTTTCTTTAGCTTCGTTGAAGCCGCTTAAGCTTAATTTAGTCTGGAATGCTAGCCAGAAGACGGTGACTGTTAATGCTCCTGGGGTGAAAGAAAAGCTTGTACTTACGATCGGTCAAAAAGAAGCTTCTTATGGAGAAAAAATGCTTACTTTGGATGTGCCTGCTCAATTGAGCAATAATCGCGTTGTTGTGCCTTTGCGCTTCATCAGCGAAGCCTTTAAAGCAGAGGTGAAATGGAAAGCGGACAAAAATACTGTCATTATTCGGAGTGCTGACCAAGTAGAAAAATATAAGAAGTTTTATCAAAGTACGGATTTGGTGGCGGCACGTAAAATCGCTGTAAATCTTCCTTCTAAGGATGAAAATACACTTAATAATACCGAGGAGGGTGTTTATTATCAGTATATTTTCCCTGAAGGGGAGGTTTTAAGGTATTACTCTGTTGTAGGCAACTTACTCACTTATTATGAAATTAAGGATGATGTTAAACATCTAGTTTGGGAAGGTGTAGAAGGGGATTCAGAGAAGTATACAAAAGAAAAAGGGAAACGACCACCGGTAGACAAAACGCAATATTATTTTTTACAAGAACGTGTGGATCATAGCGTCACATATGGTAAGGTTGGGGGCGGGAAGCCAGTAACGCAAGCTTTACCTAAAAATAGTACGGGATTATCAGCTATTATTGTACCTATTTCCGGAGAAGTAAGGAAAGATCAAATGAAATAGATTATTCACTTCATTTGGACGTCCCCTTGAATAAGGGGCGTCTTCTTTCGTATATGGTTTTTGAATCTCCGCGTCAGACTGAAATGCTTCAGATCACAACATGGACACGGGCTTACACTTAACCAGCTCTGAGGCGGTAGAGAACGCCATCCAAGACCTGAATAGAATGCGCTGGATCCACTCGCCCTAGAGCGCTTACTTCGGGAGAAAGCGCCCGCTCAAGGCGCTCTATGTTCCTGGTGCTCACTTAATGCAACCCACGGGCGAAAAGCCTTGAAAAATGGGAATAGTGAAGAGCAAACACCAGAATGCTTTCTTTCGTTGCTTTCGAATATGCTATATTATGTACTCTAATTACATAAAAAGGATTATATATGGTAAAATATATAAATGGGTCCAATACAATTCTATTTAGACAGAAAGGAAAGAGGTGACTGATTTTAAAGTAGATTACTAGATTATGTGTTCGATTATTAGCACTTACCTTTATATGATTACGAGGGAATGTAGGAATAACAGAATACTGTATATTAAGGAGGAAATTATGAAATTCGTGCAGATTATCACCGTAAGTGCGATAGTGGCGTTAGCGATTTCAGGGTGCAGTGATAAGGCAAGTTCAAATTCAGATCAACAACGGTCTCAGAACAAAGTGAATAATATTGAGGTCAACAACACAAAGGAAGGTGTAAAAAAAGTTGAAGGAAAAGCAACTATAGAAACATCTAAAGCAACTGACAAAAAGATGAATTCTGTAGATTATTCACAATATTATAATAATCAAGATAAATCTAAGGTTGTAGTTTCGGGAAAACAGATTGTATGGAAAAATAAAGATGTTACTTTTACCGCAAAATTAACTAAGGCTAAGGGGGAAGAAGCCGCCGAAGCCAATGAAGTTGTGGATTCTATGAAAATAAAAAGTAAGCGCGGAGAGCAACTTATCAAGCTCAACCCACGACCTTTGAGAATTAATTCACTTTCCTTATCCAAAAACAACCAGGTATCTCTCCATGTAAGCGATCATGAGGGGAGTAGACTTGTTCTAATTAATTTATCTGATGGGGCTCAAACTATTGTAAACATGTTTGAGCTGAATAGTGACGGAGCAGGAAGTGAAAAGATTGATGCATATAACTGGTCACCAGATGGAAAAAAGATTGCGTTTGGAATCGGTGATCTAGGTTCAAGTTATATCGGAGTATACGATGTAGAGCGTAAGAGCTATACGCATCTGTCCGATAAGGATTTTACACTGATCTCCTCTATAGTTTGGCATAAAGATGGGATAAGCTTTGACTTTGTGAGTAAAGGTGATGATTCGCCACAAGCAGTACTCTATACATACTCAGAAACAAAAAAATCCATTTTAGAAAGTGGGGCTTTATCTAAGAACGATGAACAGAAGCTAGCTGAATTAACATCGGAATTTTAATTGGACATATACAATGTTGATAATTGACACCAAACATTTACAATAATTGAAGTATAAAATAAGGTGGGAGTTGCTTATGAGGATTTCCATGAGTAAGTTTCTAAAGCGTTATGCAACGATTCTATTGAACTACGCAATAGTTATAGGGGTATTTTACGCTTTGGGATATCAGATGAGCGCTATGGGAATCTATGCAATTCTGACAGGAATTGTGACTGGAGAAATAATTAACTTCGCATTATCAAAGCGAGAGAAATGAACCTATGTATCCCTTGATTACATCAAAATCAAGGGATTTTTCATTTGATTAAAAGGTTCAACAGAGTTTCTACCTGGGAACTCTATATCATTTACTAATAGTAAAGAATATGGAGAAATGAAATAGTCATGTCAACTCTGTGAAACCTTTTATTTCGGCAATCCAATTTCACTTTTTCTATTCGTTTTCACAATCTTCCCTTGTGTGTGAGTTATGCTGAATTTTCGTTATAAACATTAGCTGCATAATATATTGACAGATGGTTAATTATGGAGAAGAATAGAGGGTGATTTTTAAAATAATGGAATTTTTATGTGAAAGGTGGTTATGATTTGAAGCATACACCTACGATTTCAGCGGAGTTTGAGGATTATCTAAAACAAAATGATATGACATTGAGTCAATTTGCCGAATATTCAGGGGTTCATCAAAGAACGCTTAGTAATTGGATTACTCAGCATCGTCCTATTTCCGTACAGCAGCTAGACCGAATTACTGTGGCTATGGATTTGCCAGAGGGCTATTTTTATGATCTATACATAGAAAATTACATTATTGACCTTTCCCCGAATTTTAGGCGAATCGAGCCATTATTGTATCGTTGTGCGGAGCTGGACAAGCTGGATGCAATCCGTCGAATGGTTGGACATATCATGGATAATCCGCTGTATGCGTCCAGGCTATTTGATGTTGCAGAAGCATTATTTGAACAGGGACGACATGCTGCTGCGCTGCCTCTCTATGAGAATGTCGCAGAAGTGGAGAAATATCAGCATTCTGAACGCTTGGCCACCTGCCAATATCGTATATTCACGATTCAAGTTGGAGATGATCAGAGCCGTAATCTCAAGGCAGCAACGCTATTTGAACCCTTCGTGGAACGTCTGGATGAAATAGACCAGCTTGATGCGCTAAAAGATTTGGCGAATGTGTATCGTTCTTTGCGCTTGTGGGACAGGCTTGATGTGACCGCTCGAAAAATGAGAGATAAAGCGGAAATCCAATATACATTAGAGCATCAGCAGAAAAAACGAAAGCCTGCGGAACTTGAAAAGAGGCTGAGCCGTCCATTGTTTGTGTACATCACCTATTCTGATTTACTGTGTGCCAGTGTATATGAGGCCAAAGGCGATTATGAGCAGGCATTACAATATACATACGCCTACGCTAATTTAGATTGGGTCAAAGAGACTGACGAGGATACTCTGCATTGGATTAAACAGTTTCAAGATTGGGCAGAAGGTAATATCTACACCTATAAGCTATTATCTGGAGATATAAGTGTACTAAACAATTATGTTGAATATATTGCTGCTTCGCCAGATGCTTCTGAAAAAGAAATGGTTACAAAGCTGTTGAATATTATGATGGCGGCTAACCGATTTCAAGTTGATGTGGATGAAATACTTAAGCAGTTCGAAACGGAGATAGATTCGATCACCCAACAGCAACCATCTGCTGATATGTACACTCATCAAGTGGTTCCAGAACAATCAACGCGTTTTAAATATGAACTGGCTAAATACTACTTAAATAAAGGTAATTACTCATATGGATTTAAATACTTACTAGACGTTTTATCTAAATCATTAGTCATTAACAAAGAAGCCTTTTTCATTAGCTGCATAAGATTATTTGAGCAGTTCAAACAATTTGCAGACTTTAGATTGTGTACAAAGTATGAAAGTTTAGTTAGAGAAGGGCGAAAAGAAAGATTATTTTATTATTAATAGTTATTAATCATTTCTCAGTGTTGATTCCAAGTTGAATAAAATAAAATATATATGGAAAACGAAGAAGGCAGAATGTTGCTGTGCAAGTAAAGCGGTCGCCTTTACCACGGATTTTAACCTTAATCTGACTTTATTCAGGAAATACAGGGGCGGTGACGATGGGAAGCAATATCGGGCTGCGTAGTGAATCAATAGTTGAATTTTAAGTTCATTTTGTAGGAGTCTGTTGCATTTTAAATAAACATAAAACGCCAAAAAAGTGCCTCTGGAATGCTCCAGAAGCATTTTTTTTGTCGAGCAAATTTTCAAAAAATCCAAAAATTTACGTTTTGTATTAGGATATGACACAGAAGGGGGAATCATGCTGATGAATCCAGGTGTGACTTTACTTCGTGTCGAACGGGCCAGAAAAAGACTGTACCAAATTCAGAAGAAATACGGATTTTTAACGCATCCCAAAGTGATTGAACAATCCATGAAACTGGATGAACTATTGAATCAATACCAAACCTGCAAAATGAAATCTTAGCTAATGTGTGTGCAAGACGCGCTTTTAAAGGAAGAAGACGAACTCCAATCCCCAAACCCCAATCAAAATTCTAAATCCTATACTTATGAAGAGGTGGTAACGTTGTTGAACAAACGAAATCCTGTAACTCCTTTTGGCTGGAAAATCAAACAAAAGCTAGTTGAAATTCAAATGGATCAGAGAACTTTTTGTGACACCTATCATATTCCTGCTAGCCGCTTGTCTAATCTCATTCATGGAACACGTAAGGCCAAAAAATATCGAGTACAAGTATCTCAATTGCTTGGGATCGAAGAATAACCCTCTTTCTCCTTTATGGATACAGGACATCCTAATGATATGTAAGCTACAGTGGCAAAGGACTCCATGTTTCTTTAATATAGATTGTACATAGGAAGCTTAAAACAAGGAGTGATGGGGATGTTCTCCAGAATGGCAGAGCAGAAGATTGCCGAGGCGATGGCCAAAGGTGAATTTGATCATTTGCCGGGAGCGGGCAAGCCACTGGTCATCGAGGATTTGTCACATGTTCCAGAGGAGCTGCGGATGTCGTACAAGCTGTTGAAGAATGCAGGCATTTTACCGGAAGAGCTTCAGTTACAAAAGGAATGTGTCCAGCTACGTGATTTGCTTCACGCTTGCCATGAGGCAGGAGAGCAACAGCGGATCAGTCGCAGGCTGACTGAAAAATCACTACGTCTCCGTATGCTGCTGGAGGAAAGAGGGCTGAATACGTCATCTGTATTTTATGAATATGAGTCCGCTATGCGTAAGCGACTGGAGCAATAGAAGCGAGAGGAGCAAAGGGCGGATGCCCCTGCCCGTACACTTTAATCTCCGTGCTTTACCTCATTACCGTTGCAGTGCAGATAATCTTGTGAGGCATTGTTTCGTCAGGATGACAGGTTCTTTGGGCAGTTTGTCCAAATGAAAGTCATCGATTAAATCCACAGCCTTCACAGGCTCAGGTGAATCCAGCAGCCCGGAAAAATAGGCGAGCCAGCCAATGACTGCTTCCGGTGTGACACCTTGTCGGCGCATAGCTCGGAGTGCTACGCCACCATGTCGTTTGGCCAGCCTTCGCCCATCAGGGCCTAGGACAAGGGGAACGTGTGCGAAACGTGGCGGCTGCAACCCCAAAGCTTGGTACAGCAATAGCTGACGGGGCGTTGAATCGAGAAGATCATACCCGCGTAGTACGTCGGTCATATGCATATCCGCATCATCGACAACGACAGCAAGCTGATAGGAAAACATGCCGTCGGCTCGTTTGACGATAAAATCGCCCCCCTCAGCCGCACCAAAGGCCACATGACCTGCTAACTGATCATGAAACGAAATAACGGCATCTGGATATTGCGGTACTTTAAAGCGAAGTGAAGGGAGTTTATATTGTGCTTTGGCTACGACATCTTGAGAGCTAAGGTTACGACATGCCCCTGAATATGCGGGTCCTTCACCAGACAGTCCATGTGGAGCATGGGCGGCGGCCAGAATGTCGGCCCGACTGCAGAAACAAGGATACAGTAAATCTTGCCTCTGTAGTTTCTCCAATGCAGACTGGTAGCGTTCCAGCCGTTGGCTTTGAGTGTAGGAACCGTAGGGACCGCCTACGTCGGGTCCTTCGTCCCAATTCAGCCCGATCCAGCGCAAGTCTTCCATAATCCCTTGCGCCAACTGGCTGCGAGCTCGCGTCATATCAATATCTTCCATGCGCAAAATATAGGTTCCGCCCAGGGAACGAACGTGCAGCCAGGATAATAAGGCAGTACGAGCGTTTCCTAAGTGTATCCATCCCGATGGTGTTGGGGCAAATCGCCCTCTGATGGGTTGGGCCTGTAATTCCATACGAAAGTGACCTCGATTCTATGTTCCGTCCTTCAGCAATCCATATCAAACTATATTATAAAACGATCTTGCCGCGAGTGCATCCCGACAGGTATAGGAGCTAACACAGAAAACTTACATAGCTGCGATGGCCAGACGGGAAATTTAAATATCTGTATAATAGATTTATAAGAATTATGCACGACAGACCGAAGAGAAGTTCCAGAGGGGTAGCTTAACCTTTTCTATTCAGTGCTCGATAATTACATGTAATGAAAAATTCACAATAATAAAGGAATTAAAACTTAGATTCTACGCATCAAGCGTATCATTGGAGAGATTTCATTGACAGATAAACAACTGCCTATTATGCAAGTGATCCCCGAGCTTAAACACACACTGCAATCCCATTCGGCGGCGGTACTGATTGCACAGCCGGGAGCGGGGAAAACGACGGTAACACCTCTGGAGCTACTGCATGAGCCGTGGCTGGCAGGGCAAAAGATGATTATGCTGGAGCCGAGGCGTTTGGCAGCGCGTGCAGCAGCAGCGCAAATGGCAAAAGCGCTCGGAGAGCCCACCGGGAAGACCGTGGGTTACCGGGTTCGTATGGATACAAAGGTAGGGCCAAACACGCGGATTGAAGTGGTTACGGAGGGCGTACTGACCCGGATGCTGCAACATGATCAGGCGTTGGAGGGAGTCGGCCTGATTATTTTTGATGAGTTTCATGAACGCAGCCTGCATGCAGATTTGGGATTGGCACTTGCCCTGCAAAGCCAGGCACTGTTGCGACCGGATTTGAAGATATTGATCATGTCTGCCACCCTGGAGGCAGAGCCTGTATGTAGATTATTAGGGGATGCGCCATTGCTGGAATGTCCAGGCACTGTATTTCCGGTAGAAACCTTTCATATGTCCAAACCTTCGTCAATTTCATTAGAGTCCTTTACGGCTGAGACGGTAGAAAAGGTACTCCATGCTCATGAAGGTGATCTGCTGGTGTTTTTACCAGGGGCTAGAGAAATTCACAGAACGGAACGAGAATTGGCTTCAAAGCATTTACCAGCACATGTCAAGGTCATTCCGCTGTATGGGAGCATGAAGCTGGAGCAGCAGGATGAAGCAATACGCCCGTCGGCTTCGGGCAGTCGAAAAGTGGTATTGGCCACCTCAATTGCCGAGTCTAGCTTGACCATCGCCGGAATCACGGTGGTGATCGACAGCGGACTATCGCGGGAGTCTGTATTTTCCGCGCGAACCGGCATGAGCCGTTTGACCACGGTCAAGGTGTCCAAGGCCTCCGCCGATCAGCGGCGCGGACGGGCGGGCCGCCTCCAGCCGGGCGTATGCTACCGGCTGTGGAGCGCGCAGGAGCAAGCCGCGCTCCCCGATGCCAGCCGGCCGGAAATCGCCGCGGCGGATCTGGCCCCGCTCGCGCTGGAGTTGGCGGTCTGGGGCGTGCGCGAGCCCGCCGAGCTGGCCTGGCTGGATGCCCCGCCTGAGGCGGCGTACCGCCAGGCCACAGGTCTGCTGCACCAGCTCGGCTGCCTGGGTGAAGCAGCCGATGGCACTACAGGCGGCATTACCGCGCATGGGCGCGAGGTGTCCGCCCTGGGCACGCACCCGCGCCTTGGGCACATGCTGTTGCGTGCTGCGGCCCTCGGCCTGGCACCAACTGCCAGCCGTCTGGCTGCGCTGCTGCAAGAGCGTGACCCGTTCCGCGCTCATGGCGGAACGGATTTACGCCCGCGACTGGATGCCCTGCGCGAGGCGGCCCATGCCCGCAGTACGCACAGCCTGCTGCGGGCAGCAGACGATACGGTGATTCGCCGTATCGTGCAGGAGAGCCGGCAGCTGCTAGCCAAGCTGCCGACAGCAGCCGCAGCGCAGGACGAGCCTGACGGCTCCGCGGCTTGCGGGTTGCTGTTGGCCTTTGCGTATCCGGATCGGATCGCGCAGGGCCGGGGGGATGGTCGCTTTTTGCTTAGCGGCGGTCGGGGGGCGCGACTCCGACAAGTGGAGTGGATGTCGCGTTCGTCCTATCTCGTCGCCGCTGAAGTGGACGACGAGGGAGCAGACGGTGCTATTCAGTTGGCGGCACCAATTGAACTGCAAGAGCTGGTCGAACATTGCAGTGAAATGCTGTTGGAACAAGCTAACGTATACTGGGATAGCTCCGCCTCAGCAGTGAGAGCCCGCAAAGTACTGCGGCTGGGCTCACTTGTCTTAAAGGAAACGTCCTATGAGCGACCTCCGGCAGAGGAAGTAGCTGCTGCCTTGATGCAGGGTGTCCGTGAACGAGGTCTAAAGCTGCTGTCATGGAATCGGCAAACCCTCCAGTTGCAGGCGCGTTTGATTTTTATGCACTTCTCGGCCCCTGAGGACTGGCCGGATTGCACGGAATCGGCATTGTTGGATTCTCTGGAAGCGTGGCTGCTACCTTTTGCTATAGGAGCCAAAAATGTATCCGATCTGCAACGGCTTGACAGTGCTGCATTGCTGCTTGGCAGGCTGGATTGGGAACAGCGGCAGCAGCTTGATCAGGAAGCGCCGACGCATATCCGCGTACCCAGCGGTTCCCGCATTCCTGTCGATTATTCAAATCCTGAGGCACCAGCGCTGGCCGTACGACTACAAGAGTTGTTCGGTATGGGGGATACGCCTCGTATTGGACGCGGACGTGTGCCAATTGTATTGCATTTACTGTCACCTGCCCAGCGACCTGTCCAAGTGACTTCCGACTTGTCCAGCTTCTGGAGCGAGGCTTATTTTGAGGTCAAAAAGGATCTAAAGGGCAGATATCCCAAGCATTATTGGCCGGATGATCCACTGGAAGCTGTGGCGACCAACAGAGCAAAGCCAAAGCGTTAAATAGAAGCTATTTTATGCTAATCGACTTTTTGAATTTTTGTAAAACGTTTAAACGTCATTATAGTGGGGTAATGAAAAACGAACCACTCAACACTAAAATATTTGGGAGGTAACTATCATGGCTAATAACTTAAACGATTATAACGAAAAGAAAATTGTCGGTGTTTTTGATACAGAACAGGAAGCGTCTCGTGCGATTGGACAATTGCAGAGCAAAGGAATTCCAAGCAGTGAGATTTCTGTGATCACACGTGACCGTGACGATCTAAGGGCGATTAGCGAAGAGACAGGCACGAAGGCACCGGAGGGTGTAGCGACAGGTGCGGCTACAGGTGGAGTTGTAGGCGGTGTCGCTGGCTTGCTGGCAGGCATCGGGGCCTTGGCTATTCCGGGTATCGGACCTATCCTTGCCGCTGGACCTATCGCGGCTACTCTTACCGGAGCAGCTGTCGGAGCGGGAGCAGGTGGCTTGGTCGGTGGACTGGTCGGGCTGGGCATTCCAGAGGATGATGCACGTCAATACGAGACATACGTCGATCAGGGCAAGATTTTAGTGCTGGTGGATTCCGCTGACCATCACAGGGATGTTTATGATATTTTCCGCACCAACCGTTCGCTGAATGCGGATCGTTACAGAACGTATGATGATACGGTGGCGGACACGCCGCGTACAGATGTGTACACAGATACTAGAAGGAACCTGTAAACACCTTATGGCTAGTTAAGAAAGTGATGTACAGTAGGCTTTCCTATTTCCTTTGCATATAGGTTGTTTTTACAGCAGCAGTCTCCCTGAGAGGGAGGACTGCTGCTTTTACATATTTTTACTCATTGATAAACCTGAGATAAACGATGCTTTGCATGCCGTTGGCACGTTTAACCTTCTATATATTTTTACAGAATTGTCGTTATAATAGATTGAGGATTTTGCAAAAATCCTGGATTTATAAATTGCTAGATGTAACAGGAGAGTGACATGAGTCAAAAAGAGAGAATTTCCGAAGTCGCTTTGCTGAGAGGGCTGGCTTTTGCGGCCGTTGTTCTTCAGCATTCCGTCGCACACTATGCGGTTGCGCAGGGGGCGCGCATCCAGGACGGGGTATTGATGACACTTTTACTGCTATGTTCCAAATTTGCAGTTCCTGTGTTTGTATTTATCACTGGAATGGTGTTATTTTACAATTATGATGGAGCCTTAAAGTACGGAACGTTTTTACGTAAAAGATTCATGGACATCATCGTTCCTTATATCATATGGTCTCTTTTATACGAATTGGGAAATCAGCTTGCCCAAAGTGGTGGATATATTCACCCGCTGGATTTTTTCCAGAAGTTGTTGAACGGGAAAAGCAGCTATCATCTATGGTACATCGTTATGATTATCCAATGTTATGTGTTATTTCCCGTGTTTCGTTATGCGGTCCGTCATTTGTCTGCGCTACTGCCGTCAAAATGGCGACCCGCTGCATTGGCTGGATTCGGCGTGCTATATATTTTGCTCATGTTCGCCGTTGGACCCGTATACCAAGCGATGGATAAGCTCCAGCTTCCGGTCATTACCTCTTGGTTTACCCTGTACGCTGACCGGAATGTGATCTATTTTTTCTTTTATTTTGTGCTAGGAGCGGCAGCCGGGATGAACGTCAAGCGTTGGAATGCTTGGGTAACCAAAGCACAGATGATATACTGGCCGTTGTTTATCGTGATTACAGGCTACTTACTGTATGAGATGATCGGTCAGTTCCAGACGCCGCGAGGTACAGTTATTTCCTTTAACTATTTGTCCCTGCTGCGTCCGATCATGGCTGTATATTGCGTTGCGTCTATTTTTGTAGCTTATCGGGTAGCGACGTGGATTGCTCATAAGGGGGGACGTGCGGCGAGTATGCTGACGGCCATCGGAACGTTGTCCTATGGAGCGTATCTCATGCATGCCTTTATGCTACGTATGACCTATTATTTTGACGAGACGTTGTTTGCAGACTGGAGTCATGTTCTTCGTACGCTGGCTTCATTCGTTCTCTGTATGATCTTTTCCGTTGCTGGAACATGGTTGCTGGCACGTTTGCCTCTGGGCAAATGGATCGTGGGGCTTCGGGTTCGTCCTCGCCCGACTGGAGGTCCGCCAGCCTTACAAAAGCAAGCCTGATTTGATAACCCAATCACATATGTTCACAAGAGTATCCCAAAGCCAAGAAATAAGGCCAAGGGATACTTTTCTATCTACATTTGTTTAATAGTATACATACTGATAGACTGGATGTTCACATCCATATGGGGAGGGTCGCTAAATGAGTGGTCCAGATATAAGAAGCGTTTTTCCGATGAAAAATATTAGAAGTCTGTGTTTTTTGAACAATGTAGTGGTTAATCCATATATCGAAATCGGGGATTATACCTATTATGACGATGATGATAACCCTTTGGATTTTGAGAAAAATGTCCTTTACCATTTTGATTTTATAGGGGACAAATTAAAGATTGGTAAGTTTTGCGCGATTGCAGCCAAAGCCAAATTTATTATGAATGGCGCTAATCATAATACCAATGCATTTACCACTTTTCCTTTTGGAGCGTTTGGCGGAGATTGGGAAGTTGGTGTACCCAATTTAAGTGGGGGCTACAAAGGGGACACTGTGGTTGGAAATGATGTTTGGATTGGCTACAATGCTAGCATTTTGCCCGGAGTTCAAATTGGTGATGGCGCGATCATTGCGTCAAATGCCGTGGTGACTAAAGATGTTCTGCCATATTCCATTGTAGGAGGAAATCCCGCGAAGTTAATTCGTTATCGGTTTGATGAGGAAACTATAGCTATGCTCCAAACACTGAAATGGTGGGACTGGGACATCCAAAAAATAACAGAATATATTCCTGTTTTGACAAGTAACGATACGGAGGCCTTAAAACAATTAATCCAGTCTTCGCAATCGTAACTCTATTTTTTTAGCTTTAGTTACATTATTTCAACATATGAAAAATTCATAATAGAAAGAACAATAAAATCATTTCTCAGCGCTTCGCACACTACTCTATATCGCCTCATTCTATATCTCTCACCATCTTAAAACAGGTCACAAGGGATGGAGAGTTCTCATAAACTCTTATCTCATCAGAGGAAATAGTGTATGGACGCAGAGTGGTTTATAATGGAAGATAAGGTGCACGAATAAGGTGTGGAGGAGGCTGTGAAATGGCGTTTATGATATCCCAGCGGGCTTTTATCAAAATTTATCTGATCACAATGGTGGAGAGGCATCGCGGTTATGGATATCAGATGCTCGAATCGATGAAGGATGAGTTTAGTGGCTTTGGATATGTTCCGCCTCAGAGCGAGGTTTACCGGGCGTTGCATGAGCTGGTACAGGAAGGCGTTTTTTACCGTACCAAGCGATTGAAAGGAACAGACCCGCGCGTGGATTTTCAGGAGATTGTACTCTATCACTTTACAGATGATGGGGAGGAGAAAGCACGATTGTACAAGAAGCAGGTCAAAGCTGATTTGGACCGTTGCTTAGGTATGCTGCATAAAGCGGAACAAGACAACTATTCCTAACCACGAAAGGATGAGAATGATGGGTAGAAAGCTGAAATGGGGAATTTTGGGCACTGCGGAGATCGCCCAAATCGCTGTAATCCCTGCGATTCAGCAATCTGAACGCGGAGAAGTGCTTGGGATTGCTAGTCGTAATGCGGATAAAGCCGCTGAGGCCGCCCGGGAATTCGATATTCCAAAAAGTTATGGAAGCTATGATGAACTGTTGGCTGATCCCGAAATCGGAGCGGTGTACATTCCGTTGCCAAACCATCTGCATGAAGAGTGGACCATTCGGGCAGCGGAGGCTGGGAAGCACGTTTTGTGTGAAAAACCATCTTCTCTTAGCTCGGCTGGGACAAGCCGCATGATTGAAGCATGTCAACGTGCAGGAGTGATCTTTGCAGAGGCTTTTATGTATCGCTATCATCCCAAACATCGAAGAATTAAGGAAATTATCAATAGTGGGGAAATTGGTGACATTCGCGGCATCCATTGCACGTTTACGTTTAACAATACCGATCAGGCAGATAATGTGCGCTTTAATAAAAACATGGGCGGCGGCTCGCTATATGATGTGGGCGTCTATCCAATATCAGCCGCTCGTATGTATTTGGACCGGGAGCCGGAGGCAGTGACGGTACATGCCTTATTTTCCCCGGAGCATGACAACGTCGATATGATGGCTTCCGGCTTGCTGGAATTTCCGGGTGGAGTCAACCTTACTTTCGATTGTGGCATGTGGGCAGCCAACCGTTCCAACATGGAAATTCTCGGTAGCAAGGGTACGATTGCGATGCCCAAAATGTTCGGTTGGGAAAGAACGTCTGTGGTACCGCAAATTTTCGTCCACGTCGGTTCGGTTACGCGTGAGGAACGTCTGAAAGGTTTTAATTCCTTTGAACTGCAAGCGGATGCTTTTGCTAAAGCGGTGCTTGACGGTGTCCCGTTGCCGTATGAGCCAGAAGATGCGGTGAGCAATATGAAGGTGATCGACGCTTGTATTGAGTCAGCTCGCAGTCGAAAACGGATAGAAATTGGATAAACGGGATCACCGTATTCCCGTAAGGCATAAAAAAGCAGCCTGTCCAAAGGACAAGCTGCTTTTTTAGATGAACGAATACATAAGCGTATAGCATTACATATTTTCATCATAGTCGGTGACATCACGCTTGGCGGCAGTTGCAGGCGAGTTCGATGTACCGTATTTTTCTACGGCATCCCATGCGCCCGCATCGTCAAATCGTCCTGCATTTCGTTGGCGAACCTCACCTGCACCCTTGGGTGGCGGAGTCATGACCTGTTCCTCTACCGGGCGGTCATTCGATAATTCTCGAGTTGGCGTGTGCTCGACGGTATAGGCTGTATAGGGAATGGCTTGCAACCGTTCAAAAGGAATTTCTTCCCCGCTCTCCACACATATCCCGTACGTTCCATCCTTCATCCGTTGAAGGGCTGCATTGACCTGCTCCAGCTCGTCTTGCAGCGAATCATTAATCGCCAGATCACGGGACCGTTCAAAGGTTTCTGTCCCTATATCAGCGGGGTGGTTGTCATAGGACGAGAGCTCACCTGTAGAATCTGTCAGTGTTTCTCCCAATGGAGCGTTTTCCTGACCGTTTTGTTCAAAATGCTTTTCTAAATCCTTTTTCTGCTCCAACAACATATGTTTCAGGTCTGCAAGCTGCGAATCGTTCAAGTGGTTCATGATCATCTCCCCTTCGTGGTCTGGATAAGTGACACGTATGCTCTTTTATACCCGTTCATAGGGCTGGGCAATCAGCAGAGACTTTTATTCCCAGCCTAGAATGTGATATAAAAAGAATAGTGTGTTAAGGAGGGAATAACCGATGGATGAACATATGAAGCGTCGTCTGGATAAGCAAAAGCAGTTGTTTAAGCAACTGGGCATTCAGCTGGACGCGCTCTCCATTCATGAGAAACAGTTTAAGAATAAAATGCGCGGCTATGATCCGGACGAGGTGGATGCCTTTCTGGATGAAGTGATCAAGGATTACGAACGCTTTTATGCGAATATAGCCGACCTGATGGACAAGTGGCAGGAGCAGCAGGCAACCATACGTGATTTGAAAAATGCACCTAAGCCTGCCGCCGACCTTAATGGACTTGACCGTCGTCAACTGGAGGATATCGTTAAGCAGTTGGAATATAGTGTACGCCAATTAAAAGTGCGAGTACGTCCTGAAAATGACTATTTTCCGGAGTAAGGTGCAGTAAGCACTGTGTTAGTGCCTCTATTGTGGTATGATGGAAACATGCATTTTACCAAACATTTAATGAGGCACACACATAAAGGTGGTTAACATGAGTACCCATTTTTCCGTTAGTATCCATTGTCTGCTTCTTCTGGCTGAAGGGGCACCGGAGCGAATGACATCGTCACTTATTGCTTCCAGCATCAATACAAACCCGGTAGTTGTGAGAAGGATTATGAGCCGACTCAAGCAAGCGGGTTTGGTGGATTCGTCGCCTGGAGCACGCGGCTTTCGTCTAAGCATGTCCAGTTCAAACATCAATCTGAAAATGATCTATGAGGCGACCAAGGATGAAGGTCCGTTGTTCGCCATCCATACCGATAGCAATCATAATTGTGAGGTAGGTAGGAACATAGACGCATTGTTGGATGGTTTATATACCGTGGCAGAGCAGAAAATACAGGCGTTTTTCGAGACCGTTACGCTGCGAGATCTGGAGCAGGCACTTCAGCAGCGCGTAGGGCAACAAAGTTCATCGGTGTAAAGACGCTGGTAAGGAGAAATTGATATGAAAATCATCGTACTTTCAGACACTCATATGCCGCATAGAAGCAAAACACTGCCTAGTCGGCTTGTACAGGAGTTAAAAGGCAGTGACCTCATTCTCCATGCCGGAGACTGGACGGATTGGTTCGTATATGAACGTCTAGCTGAATTTGCGCCTGTGCAAGGCATTGCCGGAAACAATGATGGAATGGACATTGTGGAGCGTTTAGGCTATCAACGAATCGTTGAAGCCCAAGGCAAGCGGATCGGTATGGTTCACGGTCACGGCTGGCGAGGCTCGACAGAAAATATCGCATTGAATACGTTTAAGGGAGAAACGCTGGATTGCCTGATTTATGGACATTCGCATATTCCGGTGGTCAAAACGATTGACGGTCAGCTTGTCCTTAATCCGGGGTCTCCGACGGACAAACGCGGCGAAGACGAATATTCATTCATCGTGCTGACGATTGAAGCTGATCAGATGGAAGCACAGCTTGTTCTTTATCCAGATAAACATTGATTTAAAACCAACAACTGTTGATTAAAGGGGAAGCTATGGCTATTTTTGAATTAGAACCAATGAAGCATCATGTGTTGATCTGCAATGGAGGCACATGTATGCGACATGAGGGTGAAGAAGTTACACAGGCAATTCGGGATGAAATTCGTAAACAAAATGCAGAAGCATATATTCACACGACCAGAACTCGCTGTAATGGGCGTTGTCATGATGCTGCGGTTGTGATCGTATATCCTCAAGGGGACTGGTATGGTCAAATGACCCCCGACTCGGGGACTCAACTGGTGCAGAAGCTCGTAACGGGAGAGAAGCTGGAACCTCATCTTTTTCATGAGTGTACAGGTCAATCCAGCTCGGAATAATCCATTCAACCATCTATAAGTACATGAGTAGAGAAAATCTTTGCAGAGATTTTCTCTTTTTTGCGTTTAATCCCCGATGTGAAAGGTAAAAGTATACTGTGGACACCAATCCGATAGGGAGGGAAGTAAAATGGCCCCATTTGAAGATAACCTGCACGATCAGAATCAGCAGAAAGGACAGACGGGGAAAGGAACAACGGAGTCTAAACATCAGAAACAGTCGATCAATCGAGATCATGCAGAGCAGTATCCGACAGAGCAGGAAAGCTTGTTCGACCGTTTTGAGATCGAGCAGACGGTAGACGCCATTCCTGTAGAGGATTTGAAGATGGAAAGACAGGAGGAGAGAGACAAGGATGCAACCAAGCACACCTCTTCCAGTGAGAAAAAATACAATGGTGGCGTATAATCATCAACTAACTGGTAATATTTAAAAAGAAATCTCTTGACTTTAAGATATATGTAATGTATATTAAGTTACGAAAAGTAATTAATTTTTCTCAGGAGGTAACAAAAAAATGGCTAAAGACTTCTTCACAGCTCTGAAAGACAGACGCTCCTATTATGGTATTAGCAAAGAACAGGTTATTTCTGACCAACGGATTCAAGAGATTGTAGAGGAAGCTGTTAAGTACACACCTACCTCTTTCAACTCCCAAACTTCACGTGCTGTAGTGTTGCTCGGAGAGCATCATGATAAACTGTGGAATATTACAGAAGATATTTTGCGTGAGGTTGTAGGCAATGAGGAGCAATTCAAGTCTACTGCCGAGAAAATGAACGGTTTCCGCAGCGGATACGGAACAGTCTTGTTCTTTGAAGACAATAACGTGGTAGCTGGTCTGCAACAACAATTTGAAGCCTACGCGGACAATTTCCCAATCTGGTCCAACCAATCTAATGGTATGCTGCAATTGGTGGTCTGGACGGCTCTGGAGCAAGAAGGACTGGGGGCATCCCTTCAGCATTACAACCCATTGATTGATGAAAAAGTGAAAAACGAATGGAACATTCCTGAGCATTGGAAACTGATTGCTGAAATGCCATTTGGTAAACCGACATTCCAACCAGGTGAAAAAGAATTCCAGCCTGTTGAAGAACGCGTAAAAACATTTAAATAATTATAATTTTCACGATAAAATGACGATTCAGGCTCGACCTGGTAAAGCACTGTGGGTATCCACAGTGCTTTTTGTCATTCCATTTTTAAGGCATATAAGCTTTGATATGTACGGACACAGGGGTTAATTCATCCGTTAGTGGGTGATATTATGTTTAAAATTGGATGAGAAGTTTACATTGGTGTTATTGCGGTTTTATGCAGATGTCTAGGATAACGCGCATTCAAAGGAGGAAAAATGATGAACTATGATTGCATTATTGTTGGTGGGGGAATTGCCGGATTGCAAGCAGCGATTCAATTGGGGAGATACAGCAGTCATCGGGTGCTGGTCATAGATTCGGGCTATGGCCGATCTACGCTGTGCCATCAGTATCATAATATTTTGGGCTTTCCTGACGGAATTTCTGGTGAAGAGCTGCGACGGCTTGGACGTAGTGAAGCCACAAAACTAGGTACTGAGTTTATTGAAGGGAAGGCGGTAAAAGCCGCCCAAAGAGGAGAGCTTTTTGACATTCAAGTGGAGGCAGGAACCGTGTATTCATCTAAGACGCTGTTGTTAGCTACAGGGCTAACGGACCGTTTTCCAAAGCTGGAAGGGTTACAAGCCTGCTTGGGCAACAGTGTATATGTGTGCCCGGACTGTGACGGTTACGAGGTTCAGGATCGCAGCACGGTCGTCATGGGGGCCGGTAAAGCAGGAGCTTCCATGGCTCTGATCTTGTCAGCGCGTACCGATCAACTTGTTTATGTCAATCATGAGCGTTCAGAGGTGCCGGACGAGCTGATTGTGAAGCTGCGGGAAAAAGGGATTGGCTATAAGGAAGCAGCCATTTCTGAGATTATAACCGGAGAACCGGGCTGTTTTGAAGGAGTGCGGCTGGCTGATGGACAAGTGGTTCGAGCAGAGCGGGGCTTTTTAGCTTTTGGCAGCAATCATGTTCATTCAGAGCTGGCAGAGCAACTGGGTGTACATCTGCTGCACAATAAGCATATTGAAACTCATCCTCGCAGCAAAATGACAAATGTGGAAAATGTATGGGTAGCCGGGGACTTAGGAGCTCATGCCGAGCAAGCGACTGTGGCAATGGGAGAAGGAGCAATGTCAGCGATTTGGATACACAAGGTATTAACTGGTATGAAAACAAAAGTACCGCAGCTCTGAGAGCTGCGGTTTAGAACGATGGGCGTGTACTCGTTGGGAGTTGAAGTTCAAAGCGTTTAAATTGATCGCTAATGCCATACTTACGTAAAATTTCCGCTTGTTTGTTACCGATGAGATCAAAATGCGGATAGGGCTGACGCTGATGAATATATTGGGGGTCTAATCCGTTTTGGTTGCACCATAAGCGCAGCTTGTCCAAATCAGAACATCCTACCTTGGTGACAGTTGTAATGCCTGGAAAGCGATCATCCAGCCAGTAATGGGTCAGAAAAGCAATTTCACCACGACTGACCTCTCTTTTCCAGGCCATAAGTTCCTGGCGGGTAATGCCAAATGCCATCGTTCTCATCCTTCCTTGGCCCATTCTGAAATTATGAGCTGCTGAGCGGTTGTCCCATTATTTTCGTACTATAGTTTGTATTATGATCCACATGGGGTAACACAATAACAGGAGACCATGTGTGGCGACCTCCTGTTAGCAGTTAAAGCCATCTCTCGGCCCAGCTCTCCACACCATTCAATGCATCACCTAGCTCTTTACCCTTGCGTGTCAGCGAATACTCAGTACGCACAGGCCGCTCTGTGATGACATTGCGAAGGATCAGGCCGGAAAGCTCTAGTTCCTTGATGCGTTCGTTCAGCATGCGTTTGCTAAGATCAGGTATAGAGACGTGAATTTCACTAAATCGTTTGGGATGTTCCATCAAAGTATGAATGATGAGAGCGGTCCATTTTTTGCTGATGATCTGAAAGGACTGTTCCACCTTACCGCACAAAAGCTTAGGCTGCCTGTCGTCGCTCATCTGAATCCCCTCAATTTCATTGTTGTTTTAAACAGTATACTAAAAGTAACTCTGTATACCAATAGTAACTATAACACTTTGTATCAACTGTGACATATTTAACAGTTTTTTCTCTTTCCTTTCGTCAATCATACCACAGAAAACGTTATCATTACAGGATATATCGAATGTTCACGATTTCGCTAAAATTTGATTGACTTGCCCCTTATTTTGGGTGTATTATGGGTTACGTTAATTCCTCAGGTAACTTTTAATAACCTCATCTTTATAATGGGAAGAAGGAATAATTCATGGATTCAATGACATTTGTCTTATTTGGAGCGACAGGGGATTTGGCGAAACGCAAAATTTACCCTGCCTTGTATAATTTGTTTGTAGAAGGTAAAATTCCGGCTTCCTTTTCTGTAATTGGGATGGGGCGTCGTGAAGTGGCGGACGAGCAATTTCAAAGTAATGTAGAGCAATCCATTAAGGATTTTTCCAGACACGTGAATGAAGACCGTGCACAGATGGATCAGTTCTTAAGTGCTTTCCGTTACAGCGCATTGAACGTCAACCACCCGGAAGATTATAAAAAGCTGCTGCAGCTTGCTGAGCAACGTGAAAATGACTTGGGAATTCCGGGGAACCGCATGTTTTACTTATCGGTGGCACCGGAATTTTTTGATGTGATTGCCCACAATATTCGAGAAAGTGGTTTAGCTGAAACAAAGGGTTGGAAACGGCTCATTATCGAAAAACCATTTGGGCACGATCTGGAATCCGCACGTGAGCTGAACGATCGCCTGAGCAGAACCTTTGCTGAGGATGAGATTTATCGTATTGACCATTACTTAGGTAAGCCCATGGTACAAAACCTGGAAGCCTTAAAATTTGCTAATCCATTGCTTCAAGGGATATGGAACAATCAATACATCGCCAATGTGCAAATTACCGCATCCGAGACTGTAGGGGTGGAGGAGAGAGCGGGATACTACGATCATTCCGGCGCTATTCGTGATATGGTACAAAATCACATGCTGCAGGTGTTGATGATGACGGCGATGAACAAGCCGGGACATGTCACGGCTGATCAGGTGCGTGACGAAAAAAGCAAGGTGATGGACGCGCTTCGTGCGCTTGATCCTTCCGATATTGCTTCCAACGTGGTTAGAGGCCAATATACCAACGGTGAGATCAACGGAAAAGCAGTTCCTTCCTATAAAGAAGAGCCAGATATCGGACCTGATTCGCAAAATGATACTTTCATTTCAGCTCGCCTATGGATTGACAACGAACAATGGTCGGGTGTGCCGTTCTATATTCGTACCGGCAAACGTATGAAAGAAAAATCTACTCGTATCGTCGTGGAATTCAAAAAGGACAGCACAGATCCTTATGCCGCTCAAGGGCAACCGACTGACCCGAACTTGCTGATCATCCATGTTAACCCGGATGAAAAGGTAACGCTGCGTCTAAATAGCAGAGACCCGCTAAACGCTGGTCAACTGGAAACGGTTCTGATGAATTATCATTCCGAGGCCAAGGATGTACCAGAAGCCTATGAGCGCCTCATCTTTGATGCGCTGCGCGGCGATTCCACCTTTTTTGCTCATTGGAACGAAGTTGAGCTTTCATGGGTGTGGGTTCAACCTGTACTGGAAGCTTTTGCTCGTGGTGAGGTTCCACTTCACACGTATACAGCAGGCTCTTACGGTCCAGAAGCTTCAGATCAATTGTTGGAAGAACAAGGCTTTACATGGTGGCTGGACGAAAAGTCCGAAAGCACTGAAAAAGCAGTCGTTCGTTCTTAACACCAATAAGAAAGTATATACAAAATATGTTTGCTACGGCAGGAGGCCTTTACAATGCAAGTAGGATTAATTGGTTTGGGAAAAATGGGCTTGAATCTCGGAAAAAATTTGATCGATCATAAGCATGAACTTGTCGCTTACGACGTCAATGCAGCCGCAATCCAAGAAATGAAGGATTATGGAGCTACAGGTGCTTCTACATTGGAAGAGCTTGTACAGGCAACTCAATCCCCTAGAGTATTGTGGATTATGGTTCCTCACCAAATTGTTGATTCTGTGCTGGATCAGCTTCAACCGATGTTGTCCAAAGGGGACATCATTATTGAAGGTGGTAATTCTCATTACAAAGAGTCTATTGCTCGTCATGCCCGTCTTCAAGAATATGGTATCAGCTTCATGGATGCTGGAACTTCAGGCGGGATGGAAGGCGCACGTAATGGCGCTTGTTACATGATCGGTGGCGATCCGGAAGCTTGGGCGGTTGTTGAGCCTATTTTCCGCGACACAGCAGTGGAAAATGGATATCTGTATGCAGGTAAATCAGGAAGCGGACATTTTCTGAAAATGGTTCATAACGGTGTGGAATACGGCATGATGGCTTCCATCGGTGAAGGATTTGAAGTGCTAGAAAAAAGCAGCTTTGACTTTGATTATGAACAAGTAGCGCGCGTGTGGAACAACGGTTCTGTTATTCGCTCTTGGCTGATGGGTTTGACTGAACGTGCATTTTCCAAAGATGCAAACCTGGACGAAATTCGTGGGGTTATGCACTCTTCTGGTGAAGGAAAATGGACGGTAGAGGAAGCACTGGACATTCAGGCCGCAACTCCGGTTATTGCCTTGTCCCTGCTGATGCGCTATCGTTCTCTTGATGCGGACACGTTCAACGGGAAAGTGGTTGCTGCGTTGCGCAATGAATTTGGCGGTCACGCGGTAGAAAAGAAGTAATAACAATATAAGTTAGTATCTATCCCCGTAGCTTCACAACTGCGGGGATATTGCTATATGTTTTGTCGTTTATTGGATTTTTGCAAAACCTGCATATGCATATTTTTCCTTGTATATCCGCACAATAGGTGAAAAAGGCGGAAGGATGAATAGCAAATGTGCAAGAGGTTTTCGTTATCGGCTGATTTGGATGAGGTTAGGGATCATTTTGGTATACAACGGGTGATGTATTATTACAAAACACGCTATAACATGAGTCCCACCCAGCATGTTCCAATTGTGCTGCATCAGGATGGAGAACGAGTACTTGATGAATTCCGCTGGGGATTTATTCCCTACTGGGGCAAGGATTGTGTCAATGCAGACTTGAATACGGTTCGGGTAAATCCAAGTTATCGCAAGATGGCGGAAACCCGGCGCTGTATCATTCCATGCAATGGATTTTATTATTGGCGAAAATTGGGTAAACGCATGTGTGCTGTACGAGTGGTATTGCCGGAACAGAAGATGTTTGCGGTCGCGGGGCTATATGAAGTATGGCAGGATAGTCGTAAGGAGCCTTTACGCACCTGTACGATGATGACAGTTCAGGCCAATACGGATATACGTGAATTCGATACCCGTATGCCGGCTATTTTGGAAGCTGACCATATAGATTCATGGCTGAGTCCGTCTGTACAGAACATAGATGAGCTACTACCTCTACTACGCACGTATGAGCAAGGAGACATGAGCATCTATCCGGTGACCCCACTGGTGGCCAATGATGAACATGATAACCGTGAATGCATTCAGGAAATGGATTTGCAGTGGTCCTGGATTAAACCTTAAAACGTATGTAGATTTTCATCCATGATTGATCATAAGCTTCCCGCCGCCTGCATAGGTATGTATTGGGGAACAAGCGTCATGATCCGGGGAGAGGGGAAACGGCCGAAGGAGTATCTCATATGGGATGGAGGCGATTGGAATGAGTAACGATACACTCATCCAGCTGCTGGTGCTCATGGTGACGATCATCGGTCTGGTCCAAAACCGGTAAGTGGCAGGTTCCAGAAGGCGGGAGAATTGCCGTAGGCAATCTTCCGTTTTTTTTGTGTTAAAAAGCTCGCAGATAAAGGAAGCTTACGGTACAATAGATGCTAGGCTACAGGTGACAAGACACCTGAATATACGTCTACATACGATATATTTTTAAGGGAGAGCAAATCATGAGTGAATTAACTTCATTACCACCAGCCAAAAAAAGAAAATTGCTGTTTAGCGCAGGGCTCAGCTGGTTGTTTGATGCTATGGATGTGGGGCTGCTTTCATTTATAGTCGCAGCGTTGGCAAAGGAGTGGCATCTGGGATCTGAGCAAATTGGACTGCTAACTGCAATGAATTCGATAGGAATGGTGTTCGGAGCCGCTTTGGCGGGGATTTTGGCTGATCGTTACGGTAGACGTGCTATATTAGTGTGGACATTGTTGATCTTTTCTATTGCCAGTGGATTATCCGCTTTGGCGACAGGTCTCGGAATGCTGCTGGTACTGCGTTTTATTGCTGGTGCAGGCTTGGGTGGGGAATTGCCTGTTGCTTCGACGCTGGTGTCAGAATCAGTGCCTGTGAAAGAACGAGGAAGAGCGGTTGTCCTGCTGGAAAGCTTTTGGGCGGCAGGCTGGATCCTTTCGGCTCTTATTGCTTATTTTGTTATTCCAAAGTATGGTTGGCAAATGGCGTTTATTCTCGGCGCAGTACCTGCGCTGTACGCTCTTTATCTGCGCAGAGCTATAGATGATTCACCGCGTTACAAGCAGCAAAGCGTCAAACTTCCGCTGCGTGCACGATTGGCTTCGATTTGGTCGGGACCCCATCGCAAGTCTACACTGATGCTGTGGATTTTATGGTTCACAGTTGTATTTTCATACTACGGCATGTTCCTGTGGCTACCGAGCATGATGTTTATGAAAGGTTTCGAACTGGTTAAAAGCTTTGAGTATGTGCTGATCATGACGCTTGCGCAACTACCAGGTTACTTTACCGCCGCTTATCTAATTGAAAAGCTGGGCCGCAAATTCGTACTGATCATCTACTTGCTGCTCACAGCAGTGTCCGCCATTTGGTTTGGCACCTCGGAAACGGCGGGAATGCTGTTGGCTGCTGGTATCAGCTTGTCCTTTTTTAATCTTGGTGCATGGGGAGCCATGTACGCCTATACTCCAGAATTGTACCCGACAGCTGTACGTTCAACTGGTGTGGGTATGGCGGCTGCGTTTGGCCGTATTGGAGGCGTTATCGGGCCTTTTGCGGTCGGTATACTCGTAGGACAGGGCGTAGCGCTACCATCTATCTTTGTGATTTTCTTCGTAGCTATCTTGATCGGAGCTGCGGCTGTATGGTTGCTGGGTACGGAAACCAAAAATCAGGAGATTGACTAACCTTTACATTCACCTGTGTAAAGATTCATAATATAAGAGAGAGGAGTGACCTGAAATGGAGCATACCTTTCTGCTCAAGGCAGACTGGAACGGGGGGCGCAACAGCGACGGCCATATTGAGGCTGGACAGTTGCGGACTGCAATTTCGATCCCGGCTGAGATGGGAGGCCCTGGTGTGGGCACCAATCCAGATGAAATGCTGCTCGGTGCCGCCGCTACCTGCTATTTGATTACGTTGGCGGCGATGATGGAGCGCGCGAGTCTCCCGGTGGCATCACTGGCGCTGGAATCCGAAGGGATTGTCGATGTAACGAACAATATTTTTACATATCGCCGAATTGTGCATCGTCCGCAGGTTCAATTGGTCGCCGATGCGACAGAATCGCAGATTGAACAAGCATTGCGACTGGCAGAGCAGGCAGAAACCTCATGCATGATCTCGCGTGCCGTAGCGGGAAATGTGGCGTTGTCCACAGAGCCCGTGGTGGAGCGCGCCTCTTAAAGCGATATTTGTAACAGGAGCAATCATTCCAATTGCCCATCATTTTTTTAATCCAAGGAGGACACAACCATGACAGCACAACAAAAATTGCTCGTATTTGCAGGCTCTTACGCCGAATTGGAAGGTAACGGAGTTTATTCGTACACTTTTAATGAACAGACAGGAGCACTTACACTACAGGATGAGTTCTCCGGCTTGAAAAATCCTACATTCCTGAATGTGGACGTCAAAAATCGGAAGCTGTATTCCATTGGAGAGACGACTTCTGCTGCAGGAGCGAAAGTAGGCGAAGCCTCTGCTTTCGAAATTGACCCAGTTAAAGGGACATTTACATTGCTGAATCGTGCGGAAAACGTGGGTGCAACAACTTGCCACATTCAGCGTGATCCATCTGACCGTTACCTTATTGTAGTCAGCTACCACGGTGGTATGGTGGGACTGGTGTCTCTGACTGAGGACGGACGTATCGGTGAGTTGCTGGATGTTAAACAGCATGAGGGCAAAGGAGCGCATCCTGAACGTCAGGATCGTCCACATCCACATTCCAGTTTCTTTAGTCCGGATGGTCGCTTCCTGTTCGTACAAGATCTCGGTCTGGATCTGATCCGCGTTTACACCATTGATGACAGCAAAGGACAACTGGTGTTTCATGGTGAAACGAAAACCCATGCAGGTGCAGGTCCACGTCATTTGACGTTCCACCCGAATGGTAAATTTGCTTTTGTCATTAACGAAGTGGATTCTTCCATTACTTCTTTTGCATATGATGCAGAGGCTGGCAAGCTCACTGAGCTTGAGAGCGTTCCGACATTGCCATCTGACTTTACAGGTGAAAACACAACTGCTGAAATTGCGATTTCGGGGGATGGAGCTTATCTGTACGGTTCCAACCGTGGGCATGACAGCATTGTCGTATACGCTGTAGACGGAGCAACTGGCAAGCTGAGCTTAGTCGAGCATGTATCTGCTGAAGGAGAGCATCCACGCCATTTTGCTTTGACTCCAAATGGTGACCATATGCTCGTGGCCAACCGGGACACCAACAACATCGTTACGTTCAAAGTGGACAAGGCAAGTGGACGCTTGACCTACACCGGGCAACAAGTAACCGTATCCAAGCCAGTATGCGTACAGCCTTTTTACTTTTCTGTGTAAAAGGAGCGTTACATTTATATCATGCAGAGTGACAAAGTAACGGTATGCGGCTTGTGACCGCTACGAGGACGGATCATTCTTCCGATCGCTGTTGCCCCCAGATTTCTTGTTTGTATGTTCAAGGGTAGAAATCCGGGGGCAAAGGCGAACGCTCCGCTTCTTCAGAACGATTCCGTCCTCTCCGCTGCTTTAGTGCTTTTGGCGACCATTTTTTATGCAGAAACAATAAACGAATACGTTATATGTTGATGGTACTAATAGATTAACCAAGCATATAAAATTTTTTAGTGAAAACGGCTCGTAGAATAACCTACAGCCGTTTTTATTTTAGGACTTAGTCATTTCTAAAGAAGTCACTACCTACAAAAATAATATAAAATTTTATGGTTACAAATAAGATACGAATAATCTCGGTAGGAAAAGGGTACATATGTTATAAGCGGGACAAGAACCCCTCAAGCACTCCGATAATGCAAATCTAGGACAAGCATTGTGAGTTCCATATAAGGGTTAGAGGCTTTAAATAAAAGTATTATATTTGGCCTAAGTATCAGTTTAGGTCGTTGGCTTTTTAGAAGTGAACTCATGAAAAATGAGAATGGCAAGGATAAGCTGGGTAACGAAGCGGGCAGATGGATTTCGGAGAAGCGATAGCGTTCGCCTTTGGAACTTGATTTTAACCATTTAAATATAATTCAAAAAATCAGGCTCCAACAGCGATCGGAGAAACCATCTGATCGCGAAGTGGGATACACAAATCGACAGCCTTGGATTGCACATATTTTACAGGAGGAGGAAACGAAATGAAAATTATCATTACACAACAGGAAGCCGTCGACAAAGGAATATGGACAGAGATCATGGGGATGTTTGCTGTAACTAAAGAGGACGAAGTATGGCAAAATGAAGAGTTTATTCTCACCGAAGAACAGGCACGTCAGGTCGGGTTATTAAGATAGCAAAGATAAATAGGACTTATTATCAAGTTTTAAGACCAAGTCTTAAAAAATCGTAACTTCTTTTTTATGTATCTGATACACTTTTTAACCGTGCAACGTTTATGATAAGTACACAAGGGTAATGAAGCTTACAGACACCGTGTACATACCCAAACGGCAAGGAGAGATCAGACATGATGAAACTAGCTTCGAAATGGACCGTATTGGCTTTAATGATGATGCTGATTACGACGGCAGGGGCAACAGCGCAAGGCTACACGCCTGTAGCAGCTGCTGAAAATCAGGAGACCGTATATATAAACCAAATGGAGATTCGTGACGGACAGATTTATTTGTCGGCAGACCCGATTGAATGGTATGAAGGCGCGGCAGCTGACAAAGCATTATTGGAGCATGAAGGAAATACAGGATTGGATGGAGCTCCAGATGGCTACTACATCGTAAACAATTCCGTGCAAAATGACGTGTATCAGGTTGCACCAGATGCTTCGGTAGAGGTGCAGATTTATGATCACACGGGTAACATAGAAGATACAGACGTGCAATGGAACGAATCGATTCCTCTGGCACAGTTTGAGAAAGATTTTGCTAAAAAGGACGTTCTGGACCTCAGTCAATTTCCATACCATGTTACGCTTCGTGAGGGTAAAGTTGTAAAAATCGTGCAGCAATTCATTCCTTAAAATAGAAGTAATCTCATTTCACAAACACGTGCTTTCACTTGATTTATAGATCAAGGGAGCACGTGTTTTTTATACTTTATAACAAAAAAGAGGATATCCAGCCCATATAGGGCGCGGATATCCTCTTCTCTTCATAATATATGATTAGAACGATTTTGCTGTGTCCACTGCACGTTGTACGGCAGAAGCAACGATTTCTTGTGCTTGATCTGGAGCTTGGTTATGTCCTTCCAGAACAACTTTCACGATGTCCTTCACTCCGAAGAAGGATAAGATGTTGTTCATGTAGTTCAAAGACATTTCAGCTGCAGCAGCTGGTCCTTCGGAATAAACGCCGCCTCTTGCATTCAACAGGGCTACTTTAGTTTCAGTTACGAGACCAACTGGACCTTCAGCAGTGTATTTGAATGTTTTACCAGCCTGGTTCAGGTAATCAATGTACGTATGCAGTACAGCTGGAATCGTCATGTTCCAGAGCGGGAAAGCAAATACGACTTTGTCTGCTGCCAGGAATTGATCCAGGTAGCCATTAGCGATGTTTGCTAGGCGAGCTTCTTCTGCGTTCAGCTCCATGCCTCTAGCGGATTTGAACGTGCCGTTGATCATGTTAGCGTTCAAATAAGGAAGCTCAACGGAGAACAGGTCCAGCTCAGTGATTTCATCAGTTGGGTGGGAAGACTTGTAGCTTTCTACGAAGGCGTTATACAATTTAACTGTTGCAGATTCTTCAGCTGTACGATCATTAGCTTTGACAAATAATACTTTAGACATGATTTATTTCCCCCTAAGTAAGTTGAATAAGTAAGTTAAGTTAGTAAGTTACCACGTAATATTACAATATAAAGATAATATCTGTCAACACTTTTATATTAAATTTACTTTGAAAAGCTACTTTATTTTTTACACTGTAAATTTTACGTGTTTCTTTTGCAAAATATCAGTTTTGCGGTAAAATTTAAATGTAAAGTCTAATGAAGAGAATGGTTTGAGTAGGCGAAGAAGAAAATGAACATGGTGCCTGTAAGATATGGCACAATAGTTGAACGAAAAAAGGTGAGTAGCTTGAAGATAGGTTTTTTTGATTCAGGATTGGGTGGAATTACAGTATTGTCCGAGGCACTAAGACGTTTGCCAAACGAAAATTTTGTATACATGGCGGATACGCTTCATGTGCCTTACGGGACGAAAACTCCTCAAGAGGTGCTTGGTTATGTCAAAGCTTCAGTAGAAACGATCCTTAAAGAAGATGTTAAGGCATTGGTCATTGCCTGCAATACGGCTACAAGTATCGCAGTTGCGGAGCTAAGGAAGGAATATCCTATTCCGATTATTGGTATGGAGCCAGCTGTGAAGCCAGCGGTCGAGATGAACCGAGCCAATGGTAAAAGAGTTCTGGTGTTAGCCACACCATTGACGTTGAAACAATCCTGTTATGCAGCGCTGGTATCCAGGGTTGACGATCATGGGAGCGTGGACTCTCTACCTCTGCCGGAGCTAGTACATTATTGCGAACAGTTGAATTTTGACCGGGCAGAAATGTTCGAATATTTTAACCGTGAGCTGTCTTCGTTCAATCTCGACATATATGGTACGGTGGTATTGGGATGTACTCATTATCCTTTTTATAAGGAAATTCTAAGGGAACTACTACCTTCTCATATTCAGTTAATTGACGGGAGCCAGGGAACAGTTAGGCGGTTGAAACAGGTGTTGTCTGAGCGTAATTTGCTGGAACCTTCGCCAAAATCCGGTCCATCGCAGGAGGGACACATTACATTTCTATGTTCTAGTCAGGATGAGGCCTATGTGCATAAGATGGAGCGGGCGCTTGAAATCTATGCGGAGCATGAAAAGATTTATTTTTAAAAGAAGAGTGGCTGGCGAACGTGTGGGAGCTAAATGAAATATCCAAGTCGCCAGCCGCATTGTGGATCAGACGCATGGAGGGAGGCGTGAGATGGATGTTCAACTGATCCTGAATGAGCTTCACGAAACGGGCGTGCTTGAAAGCCATATGCGAAATCTCAAACCGCTGACTGGCGGAACTTCGAGCAAAGTGGTAGTTGTCATGGACGGAACTAAGCCACGATACGTGATTAAGCAAAATGATCCCGCTGTAGTAGAAGCCGAGGCAGAATTCTTACATACCTATGTACAGATTGAGAAACTATCGCGTTTGGTTTATGTAGATCCGTTGCACCGTTATTTGGTATACACGTTCAGGTCAGGGTTCACACAGTATCATGGAAGAAACAAAAGCGATTTGTTGCTTCGTCTGGCAACGGAGGTGATCTTGCACTACAAGCCTTGTGGTGAGGAACGTCATTATGGTTATCCGGATCACCCGTTTGTGGAATGGAGAGATTTTCTGCTGCACAGAACGAAGGAATCTGGAAAGATCATACAAGGCGTTTTACCCCAAGAGAATCATCGGTTCGTTCATACCCTTGTGGCTGGATTGCCGCAACGTAATATTAAATATTTGCTTCATGGTGACTGTGGGGTACATAATTTTGTGTTTACCGAAAACGGCACATTGACGGGTATTATTGACCCTGATCCAGTGGTAGGAGAACCTCTGTATGATCTGATATACGCCTTTTGTTCTTCACCGGATAGGCTGACCGTCGATACTATTTTGCCTGCCTTAGAGAAGGTTGAGCCGGAGATGACAGGGGAATACGAGCTGAACAGGGAAGTGTTACTGGGATTATACTTTCGTATAGCTACCTGCATTCGCCATCATCCTAAAGACCTCGATAAATATACAGAAGCGTGGACCTACTGGCTAGACAGGGTACGCTGAAAGGAATAGGGAACATGAGCATACAAGGGTGGAATCATATTTGCTTTTCGGTGTCTGATTTGGAGAAGTCTATACATTTCTATCAGAATGTACTAGATGGAAAACTGCTCGTTAAAGGACGTAAGCTGGCTTATCTGGACTGTTTGGGAATGTGGTTGGCTCTCAATGTGGAAGAGGATATCCCGAGAAATGAAATTCATCATTCCTATACGCATATTGCATTTTCGATAGCGGAAGCTGATTTTGAGAGTATGCTCAACAAGCTGAGAACTTTTAATGTTACCATTTTGCCTGGACGAGAGCGGAATGAACAGGATAAAAGATCGGTCTATTTTACAGATCCAGACGGACATAAGTTTGAATTCCACACAGGACAATTGCAGGACCGCTTGGAATATTATAAAAAAGATAAAAAGCATATGACTTTTTATGATTGATTAATTGACGTGTAGGTATTAAGTAATAATTGGGTCGCATTTAGGAGGAATACGGAAGGATGTCACTTTCTCAGGAAAACGGTTCCAAGCAAGCACAAGTCGTTAAAACGATGACGGTTTTTGCAATCACTTGGCCGATCTTTATAGAGATGTTGTTTCACATTTTGATGGGTAGCGTGGATACGTTCATGCTAAGCCATGTTTCTGATGAGGTTGTATCGGCTGTGGGTGTGTCAAGACAGTTGATTGAATTTACGATTATACTTTTCAATCTGCTTGGTCTTGGTGTAGGTGTGATCATTGCTCAGCTATTGGGGGCGCAAAAGCATGTGGATGCAAGCCGTGTTACGGCTTCGGCACTAACCTTTAATCTGGTGTTTGGTCTGGCGCTGAGCTTGATGTTTATTGTGAGCCGGGATTTTTTACTATCCTTTTACCATATTACCCCGACGATCAAGGAAAATGCAGAGATTTATATGATGCTGGCAGGGGGTTCGCTGTTTCTGGAAGCGCTTATGCTAACCGCAGGTCCGGTTATTCGATCGCATGGTTTTACTAAAGATACGATGATCGTGGGCATTGGTATGAATATATTGCATATTGTGGGGAATGCGCTGCTCATTTATGGCTGGTTTGGTCTGCCGCAGATGGGAGTGGCGGGTGCAGCGATTTCAACGGTTATTAGCCGTGCTGTAGCATGTGTCTGGATTTTTCTACTGCTGTACAAGCGTGTGAGTGCGCCGATTCGCATCCGGTATTATGTAGAGCTTCAATGGAGTAAGCTGGTAGCCATCCTGAAGATTGGTATTCCTGCCGGGTTGGAATGGTTGTCTTATCAACTTAGCCAAATGATGGTGACCCGGTTTGTCAGCTTTATGGGTACAACAGCGATCGCAACCCATTTTTATACGAATACAATTGTGTACTTTTTTATGGTATTTGGAATGGCTGTAGGTGAGGGAACGGAAATTATTGTTGCCCGCCTGATTGGAGCAGGAGACAAGGAAAAAGCCTATCATCAACTTTTACGGAGCCTAAAATGGTCTTTGGTCATTACGATTGCTGTGATCGTGGTAGTATCCTTTTTCCGATATGAAGTGATGGCGATCTTTACAGATGAGCCGGCGATCATTCAATTAGGGGCAGCGATTTTGCTGTTCTGTATACTGCTGGAGCCGGGCCGTGTGTTTAATCATGTTGTCATTAACTCCTTGCGAGCAGCGGGAGATGTTCAGTTCCCGTTAATGATGGCCATTATTTCAATGTGGGGGATTAAAATCCCGCTAGCATATGTGCTGGGTATTCATATGGGATATGGTGTGCTGGGTGTGTGGATTGCACATGCCTGCGATGAGTGGGTACGAGGCATTTTCCACTATTTACGCTGGAAGGGGCGGAAATGGCAGCACAAATCGCTGTTATCTAAGGCTGAACTTCAGGCGGAATCAGTCTAAGGCTGAAAGAGATTCTACAACAGACATTCTCCAAGCAAATTGGGGGATGTCTGTTTTTTTACAAAAATAAGCAAAATGGGGATGTTCAAACTTTTCAAAAATTGCTAGAATATAGTAACCTCGAACGTAGTAGAGGTTTTCAAATTTTTCAAAGTTTCAAAGTTTCAAAGACGGATGGTTTCCGATTGAATCCATGAAGGAGGGAATAGGATGGAACGTAAAGTGCATATCATTCCTTACCAAGTGATCAAGCAGGAGCAACAAGTGAATGAAATACCGCGAGGGGTAGAGCTGATTCAGGCTCCTGCGGTATGGAACCAGACTCGAGGCCGAGGCGTGAAGGTGGCGGTGCTGGACACGGGCTGTGATTCGGACCATCCAGATTTGAAGGCGCGTATTATTGGCGGCCGGAATTTTACGGATGATGATCAAGGTGATCCGGAAATTTTCAAGGATTACAACGGTCATGGTACGCATGTGGCGGGTACTATTGCGGCAGCAGAAAATGCGGATGGTGTCGTGGGTGTTGCTCCAGAGGCAGACCTGCTCATCATCAAAGTGCTAAACAAGCAGGGCTCCGGTCAATATGACTGGATTATTCAAGGCATCTATTATGCGATTGAGCAAAAGGCAGATATCATATCGATGTCACTTGGCGGTCCTGAGGATGTGCCAGAGCTTCATGAAGCAGTAAAAAAGGCTGTAGCTAGCCAAATCTTAGTCATCTGTGCAGCTGGAAATGAGGGAGACGGTGACGACAGAACGGACGAGCTCGGCTACCCCGGCTGCTATAATGAAGTGATTAGCGTAGGTGCTATCAACTTTGATAGGCATGCCTCAGAATTCAGTAATTCAAATAATGAGGTGGATTTGGTTGCACCGGGAGAAGATATTTTGTCCACCGTACCGGGCGGCAAATATGCGACCTTTAGCGGAACTTCGATGGCTACTCCGCACGTAGCAGGTGCATTGGCGTTGATTAAGCAGCTGGCGAATGCGAGCTTTGAGCGTGATCTTACAGAACCGGAATTATACGCACAACTCATCAAACGCACGATTCCACTCGGTAATTCTCCTAAGCTGGAGGGCAACGGTCTACTGTACTTGACGGCAGTGGAGGAGCTCTCCCGCATTTTCGACGCACAACGTGTAGCTGGAATACTAACTACAGGATCATTGAAGGTTAAATAAACCGTAACTTCAACTTCGGATATATAGCGGCTCTCCTAAAGGGAGGGTCGTTTTTTTGGATTTCAAATCTTAGGAAAAACTCCATTTACATTGCATTCAAATGTCGGGTAACATATAACTCAAAGATAGGCATGAGTCAGAAGTGGAGGATGAATATGAACGATATCATGGCGCAAGCTGACGAGCTTAGACGAACAGGGCAAGCAGAGAAAGCACGTAAGCTTCTTTTAAAGGCATTAGAACAGCAGCAAAATGATGCAGAATTGTGGTATCAGACAGCTTGGACACATGATTCATTGGGCTTAGAGAGGGAAGCGGTTGCCTATTATGAAAAAAGCCTAGGTATGGCGTTATCCGCAGAATCAAGGAAAGGAGCAATCCTTGGATTAAGCAGTACATATCGTGTATTGGGAGATTACGCTAAGGCGAAAGCGTGGTTGGACACAGGAATGAACGAATTTCCGGATTACAGACCGTTTCGGGTATTTTACGCGATGGTGTTATACAATCTGGGGGAATACGGGAAAGCCATGCAGGAGCTGCTAATGGAGGTGGCTGAGACGACCTCGGATTTATCTACACAGGAGTACTCACGTGCTATTCAATATTATGCAGATAAACTGGATCAGATCGAGGCATAGGTGAACCGGAGTGAGAGCATAAGCAGTAATGTATATATATGCTCGTACATAAAAAGATCACAGTCAGAGAGCAGTAATTCTCTTCCCTGACTGTGATCTTTTACTGTTTATTGTTTAGCTATAGGGTCCGTAACTTGATGAGTTATATAACTGTGATTACTGCGCACCTTCAGTAACGGCAATTTCTTTCTCCAGGTTTTCTCTGGACAGGTTGGCCTTCAAGTAATCTGGCGTATCGGGCAGGACCAGGTGCAGATTGGATTTTTGACAAATGCGGATGGTACACTTTTCGACGATAAAATCAAAGACATGCCCGCCACCAGTGCGTTCATCGTTAATAAAATGCAGATGAAATCCGGCTACCCCAATACCTTGAGCATAGGCAGGTGTCCAAAAACCTGTAATCACGCCGGAAGCCTCATTAAAAGTGAAGGTAGGCTGTGACTTGGTCGCTTCGATAAAAGGTTTGTATGGTTTAACTTGGTGAGGCACGGTCCGTGTCTTTACTTCATGAAAAGTGCCATCCATACGGAAGGCATAGAACAGATTACGGCTTGGAAACAACGTTAACAGCAGAGCTTCCAGCTCTTCACGATGCATAGGGCGGTCAATAGTATATGTGAAATCTTCCTGGAAAAAGGTGACGGTGGAAAAAGGTGTAGTTTCTTCCGGTTTTACGCGATGGGCCGTACCGTCTGGAAGCAAGTGATAAAATTCACCATCGAACGCGATCATCTCGCCATTCAGTTGATCAAAGGTACCAATTCCGAAATCCCCGTGCTTTTGCAACTCCTCAAAGGCAACAACTCCGTCATAAAGACCATCTAATAGAGCAAGCATAGTGGATGTTTGGTAAATATCATGATCAGCTTCTTGCTTGGTTTCCAATTGCGCAACGGTCATGGCAATACACTTCCTTTTATAATTGTATGCATTTATTTTCTTTCTTTTTCAATAATAAACGTAAAATTTCAGTAAATAACATGAATAACTCAAAAAAATCATAAAAAAAACGTTATACTCCATAATTGTCATAAAGCCGTCACGAGTGAGGCATGGTTAAGGTTAGTTTAATTGGTTAGGCAGCAGTTTACGTCCCAACTGGATGTTATCCTGATAATCAATCGGAATATCGACGACCACAGGACCATCGGTATGAAGTGCCTGCTGCAATACACTTTCTAGTTCTTCAGGAGAGTGCACGCGTAATCCAGTGGCGCCGAAGCTTTCAGCATATTTCACTACATCAACATCTCCAAATTTTACACCAGACGTTCTTCCGTATTTAATCTGTTGTTGAAAAGCGACCATGTCATAGGAACCATCTCTCCATACGATATGCACCAACGGTGAGTTAAGACGTACGGCGGTTTCGAGCTCCATGGACGAAAAAAGAAATCCTCCGTCTCCAGAAATAGAAACGACTTTGTGACCGGGATTGACGAGTGTGGCAGCAATCCCCCAAGGCAGCGCTACGCCTAGCGTCTGCATTCCGTTGCTGAATAGAAGGCGCCGCGGTTCATACGAACGGAAATATCGTGCCATCCAAATATAGTGTGAACCGACATCACAGGTGACTGTGACGTTATCATCAATCAGGCTGCGCAGTGTACGAATAAATTGCAATGGATGAATCAGAAAATCATGCTTGTGTGCGGGAACAGCCGCTTGCTCGTTTAGATCATGGCGCAGACGACTCAATTGGTCGCAAGAGGATTTAGGTAGCTTTAAGGTAGGTAATTCTTCTGCAAGGCTACCCACAATCAGGGCTATATTTCCGATTAGCTCGTAATCAGGTTGATAATCATGATCAATATCGGCTTGATGGTCATCCAGATGAATGAGTGTTCGGTTTGCCGGAATGTTCCAGTTTTTTGGATCGTATTCGATAGGATCATAGCCAATCGTCAGTACCAAATCTGCGGCTCCAAGAAGCATATCACCCGGTTGATTGTGGAACAGACCCACTCTTCCAAAATAGTGGTCTTCTAGTTCACGGGAGATGGCTCCAGCGGCCTGGAAGGTTTCGACAACAGGCAGATCTGTATCTCGGATGAGAGCACGGATAGCTGCGGTGGCTTCAGGCGTGCTGGCTTTCATGCCGAGAAGAAGTACGGGCAGCTTGGCTTTTTTGATTTGCTCTGCGACTTGTTTGATGAGTCCGGCGGGTGCGGTTCCGAGTTGGGGAAGAGAAACCTTCTCAATGACTGTTACTTCAGATGACGAAGTCAACACGTCCTGCGGCAGGCTGACGAATGTGGCTCCAGGCTGGGCTGAGGTCGCAATTCGAAATGCATTAGCAATTGCTTCCGGTACATTATCAGGATGTTCTACTTCTACACTGTATTTGGTGATGGGTTCGAATAGTCCGGCGTTATCCATAGATTGGTGCGTGCGTTTCAAGCGTTCGGATCTTGGGACTGCACCCGCAATGGCGACGACAGGATCACTTTCTGCATTAGCGGTGACAAGTCCTGTCGCCAAGTTAGATGCGCCTGGACCTGAGGTAACAATGCATACGCCCGGTTTACCGGTTAATCGACCGACTGCCGCTGCCATAAAGGCGGCATTTTGTTCATGACGACATACGATCAATTCGGGCCCCCGATCTTGAAGAACATCAAAAACAGAATCGATCTTGGCACCTGGAATGCCAAAAATATGGGTAACCCCTTGCTTGATCAAGCAATCGACAACAAGGTCGGCTCCTTTTGTATCGGATATAGTTTTAGTTTGAACAGCTTGCACTTTTGTACTCAATGCTACCACCTCTTCTTCTTCTCTGTGAAATAACTAATGAAATACTTTTAATGTAAATCAATGGATGTATATTGCAATTATAATACAATAACTGGTATTTTCAAGAAAGAAATTTTCAGAAAAAAAGAGAAAAATATATAAAACGTTTTCAAAGTTTGATCTATCAAGGAAAATTAAAATTGTGGAATTTTCTTGTGGTGTCGGTCATCGAGAAGGTATAGAACAGATCTGTCCCAAATGGAGGCAGATCATTTTTATCCGCTCACATGATAAAAATCACTTTCCTCTACAAAGGATAGCGGTTACAATGTAATTGTTGTTAACGTAAACATTAAATTTAAGGCGAAGCAAACCAGTATGACATGATGTACAGGTATCATATTATAGTTGTATTGTCCTGTACAAATCATATGGATTTCCTACTGCTATGGGGAATGTAATTGTTAAAAGGCAAGTAGTATATCGAACATTTTTGTTAACGTTAACAAATTGTTAGGAAACACGATTACAGAAGGGATGAGAAAGTAATGACCAAAACGTTTTTAGACGAAAACTTTTTGTTGAGCAATCCAACGGCTGAAACCTTATATCATCAGTATGCCAAGGATATGCCGATTATTGACTATCATTGCCATTTAAGTCCACAAGAAATTTATGAAAATAAAAAGTTCAAGAATATTACGGAAGCCTGGTTGTACGGAGATCATTACAAGTGGAGACTTATGCGGGCCAATGGGGTCGAGGAGCGTTTGATCACGGGTGATGGTGAAGATTATGACAAGTTTTTGGCTTGGGCCAAAACCGTACCTACACTAATCGGCAATCCGCTGTACCATTGGACGCATTTGGAGCTTCAACGCTTTTTTGGTGTCTATGAGCTGCTGAATGAACAGAGCGCACCTGTAATCTGGGAAAAGGTAAACCAAAAGCTGCAGGGAAAGGGCTTTGGCGCACATGATCTGATTGTGAACTCGAAGGTAACTGTGGTGTGCACCACGGATGATCCGACGGACCATCTCGAATACCACAAACAAATCAGCAAGCTGAACGATTTCCCAGTGGCAGTGCTGCCAAGCTTCCGCCCCGACAAAGCTTTGGAAATTAATCGCGAAACTTTCCAGCCTTGGGTGGCTCGGTTGGGTGAAGTCAGCGGACTGGATGTTTCTGGCCTGGAAGGGTTTTTGAATGCGCTGGCAAGCCGGGTGCGCCATTTCCATGCTGCCGGAGGTCGGGTATCTGATCATGCGCTCGATACTGTTGTCTATGAAGAAACGACACTGGAGGAAGCAGCAGCCATATTCAGCAAGGGGCTGGAGGAAGGCCATGTGACTCCTTTAGAAGAGGCCAAATATAAATCGTACGTTCTAGTTTTCCTTGGCAAACAGTATGCAGAACATGGCTGGGCTATGCAATACCACATTCACGCGCTGCGTAACAACAACACGGCTATGTTCCGTCATTTGGGACCGGATACAGGTTACGATGCCGTAAATGATGGCTCGATCGCTCGTCCATTGGCGGCATTGCTGGACGCACAGGAGATGGCAGGAGGATTACCGAGAACGATTTTGTATTCGCTTAATTCGGTTGATTATCCAGTACTGGCAAGTCTCGCGGGCTGCTTCCAATCCGGTGGAACTGTAGGGAAAATCCAGTTTGGCACGGCATGGTGGTATAACGACCACATCGAAGGTATGCAGGAGCAGATGAAGTTGCTGGCTAACTACGGGGTGCTGTCCCGCTTTATTGGTATGCTGACGGATTCCCGCAGCTTCCTATCCTACACACGCCATGAATATTTCCGCCGTATACTTTGTGACTTAATCGGAACGTGGGTTCAGGAGGGTAAGGCGCCTGAGGATCTGGAACTGCTCGGAGCAATGGTACAAAATATTTGCTACAATAACGCCGAGCAATATTTTAATTTCCCAACGGTTGTTCATAGTAAGTGAAGTTATTGCCTAGGTGAGAACTCACTAACTTCATAAAAAGAGCTCTTGCCAGGAGCTTGTTTCAAAACTCCCGGTAAGAGCAATTGAAAACAAAATAGTTATCAACTAACTATGTGAAAATAATTACAAACATAGAGGAGTGTGTAGGTATGGGAGTGCCTATCGTGCAGGAGAGCGTCCAAACTGACAACAAGACAGGCGAGCATATTAGCCTGAAAGAAAAGATTTCATATGGTATGGGTGACTTTGGAAACGGATTCATGTTTGATTTGGGGCAGTTGTATTTGCTGAAATTTTTTACAGATGTAGCTGGGGTTTCTGCAGGAGCCGCCGCAGGCATTTTCTTGGTCAGCAAGCTATTTGCCGCTGTCTGTGATCCCATTGTTGGGTCCTTTGTTGATTATCGCAAACATATCGGTACACGTGGAAAATTTAGACCTTTTCTTATCGTTGGAAGCGTTATCCTTGCAATTCTTACGATTCTTACCTTTATTTCGCCGAATATTTCGCCTACTGGAAAACTCATTTACGCTTATGCGTCCTATATGATCTGGGGAATCGGCTACTCTATTGTAAACATTCCATACGGCTCGCTGGGTGCCGCCATTACGCAGGATACTCATCAGCGTGCCTCATTGTCATCTTTCCGTCAGGCGGGATCTCTGGGCGCATTATTCGTCACCAGTGTCGTTGTCATGCCGCTTATTTTACTGTTTCCTAACCATCATGTTGGCTATCCGGTTGTGATGGGGATTATGTCACTCATTGGTGTGATCGCTTTCATCATATGTTACCGAGGAACGAAAGAACGTATTATTAGCCAGTCCGGGCCAAAAGAGAAGCTATCTATAGGCGTTATCGTGCATACCTTTACGAATAACAAGCCTTTGCTGGTACTCGTTTTGATGACGATTTTCACCATATCCGCGTACAATATCAAGTCCGCACTGCTGATCTATTTTGCCGAATATAACTTGGGGCATGTAGAATTAATGGCTTATATGAATTTTATTATTATCGGTTCGTCGCTACTGGGTGTGTTGTTCCTGCCCAAGCTGGTACGGCGCTTCGGTAAACGAAAAACAGCCATACTGGGGATGCTGGTTAGTGTCATTGCCGACTCCATTAACTTTTTTATGCCTTCCAATGTATATATTTTTACAATCCTCGCCAGTATTTCTTTCATTGGTATTAGTATTCCTAACGGGGTGACCTGGGCATTCGTGTCCGATATCATTGATTATGGCGAATGGTCATCCGGGGAGCGTAAAGAAGGGATTACTTACTCGTTATTTAACTTTTCACGTAAGTTGGCTCAATCCTTGTCTGGCTTTCTATCGGGTATTGGACTAGCGCTCATCGGGTATGTTCCGAATGTGGTTCAGTCCTCTGGAACGCTGCTTGGGATCAAGGCATTGCTTTGTCTCTATCCGGCTGTTGCCCTGGCTTTGGCCATGCTGGTCATCGGTAAAATGTACAAGCTAACTGACAGCAGACATGCAGAAATGGTTCAAGAGTTACAACGTCGACATGCGGATAACCGCGTATAATTTGTGAAAGTCTTCTTTTCCGGGCGGCTCCTGTGGTATGGTGGGTATATAATTTTTTTAGAGCCTCACTAAGGAAAGGATACGTATATGGCAGCTACCATTAAAGACATTGCCAAATTGGCTAATGTTTCCCATACAACCGTCTCCCGGGCGCTCAATAACAGCCCGCTGATTAAAGAAGATACGAAACGCAAAATTATGGAGTTGGCAGAGCAACTCAATTACATTCCAAATTTTAATGCCAAAAGCCTGGTTCTCCAGCGCTCGCATACGATTGGCCTGTTTTTCACCAGTATTTCAGAAGGCACCAGCTCCAGTTTTTTTGCGGATACCATCCGTGGAGTTAATCATGTCATCGGGGTGGATTACAATCTGTTTGTGCGAGGGATTGACGATTACGCCGATTTTTCGGCCATTCACCGCAAGCGTTTTGATGGTATCATTCTGATGAGCCAGAGCGAGGCGGACAACCCTTTTATTTATCATGTGCTCGGTCAAGGCATTCCGCTTGTTGTACTGAATCGGCAGGTATCCGGGGCGGGGATTGTAAATGTGATTTCAAATGATAAGGAAGGGTCCTATGAAGCGGTCTCCTTTCTCGTTGAAAGTGGGCATGAACGCATTGCGATCATTGAAGGGGTAGAAGGCTTCAAGTCTACCCAGCAACGCCGCGAGGGTTTTATGAATGCGTTGATTGATAGTGGTAAGCCGATTCGACATGAATATATCGTGCAAGGCCATTATGATACTGAAAGCGGAAGCCAGGCAATGAAGCAACTGCTTTCCTTGCAGGAGCCGCCGACAGCGGTATTTTGCTCTAACGATGATATGGCTATTGGGGCAATGAATGCGGTATTCGAAAATGGCTTGAAGGTACCAGAGGATATCTCTGTCATTGGTTTTGACGATATCGGGTTCTCAATGTATACGACTCCACCGTTAACAACGGTCAAAAGACCGATTGAGCAGATAAGTGAGCGCGGAGCCGCCTGCATTCTGGAACGAATTCAGTCACCGTCCAATGAGGGTGAGCTTATATTTATGGAGACCGCGCTCATGAAGCGGAAATCAACGGCAGGCAGACCACGCTGAGTCTCGTTTAATTAACAGGCAGGCCAAAGGGGCAGAAACCATGCTAGATGTATGGTTTCTGCCTCTTTTAGGTTAAAATGTGCTCCGCTTCGTCTGTATTTAACGAAAGAGATTGGTTTTAGCTAGTTCTACAATCTCGTCACCGCGTCCGTTCAGCATCGCTTTCATCATCCACAGTGTAAATCCTTCTGCTTGTTTAAGATTAATTTTGGGTGGCATGGATAGCTCTTGACGGTTGACCACCACGTCTACCACAACAGGGCCATCATGAGCCAATGCTTGCTGAATGGCATCCTCCAGCATTGTCGGATCTTCAACCCGGATGCCTTTGAGTCCCATGGCTTGCGCTACAGCACCAAAATCAGGATTCACCAGTTCCGTGCCGTTTTCCAGGAATCCGACCGCTTTCATTTCCAGCTCGACAAAACCGAGAGCGCCATTATTGAAAACAATGACTTTGATAGGCAGCTGATGCTGCTTCAGGGTGAGCAGGTCGCCCATCAGCATCGTGAGTCCGCCATCGCCTGAGAGGGCAATCACTTGTCGGTCAGGCTCAGTGGCCTGCGCTCCGATCGCCTGCGGCAGCGCATTTGCCATCGTGCCGTGGTTGAATGAGCCGAGAAGCCGACGCTGTCCATTCATCTGCAAATAACGCGCCGCCCATACAGTGGGAGTACCGACATCACAGGTGAAAATAGCATTTTGCTGCGCGGCGTCACTGATGACCTTGGCGAGATATTGCGGATGGATCGGCGTATGACCTGGTTTACCGACGGCAAGGTCATCCAACTCCTGGCGTACCTTGGTATAGTGGGAGACGGTTTTCTCTAGATGCCGGGAATCATGTTCTGACGTTAAATGCGGTAGCAGCATTTCCAATGTGGCTTTTACATCCCCGCATAAACCATACGTCAACGGAGTACGTCTGCCGAGATGGGCTGGCTCTATATCTACCTGTAGGACAATCGCATCTTCAGGGTAAAATTGTCTGTAAGGGAAGTCAGTTCCGAGCATAAGCAGGACGTCACAATCCATCATCGCATGGTACCCGGAAGAATACCCGATCAGTCCAGTCAATCCAGCATAATAAGGGTTGTCATACTCCAGATATTCCTTGCCTCGCAGAGCAGATACCATGGGGGACTTTAGCTTGTCACATAACTGTATGAGCAAGTCGTGAGATTGTGCACAGCCAGCGCCGCATAGTAACGTAATTCGTTTGCCTTTATTCAAATATTCGGCCAGTCGGGAAATTTCGGAAGCTGACGGGTGCACTACAGGTGCAGTGGGATGGTAGATATGTTCAGGGACGGGTACCTTTTCCGCCTCCAAAGCTGCTACATCACCGGGAAGAACAATGACGGATACACCTGAACGTGAAATTGCCTGTTGAATGGCCATGGTCACCGTTCTGGGAATTTGACGCGGTGTCGTAATCACCTCACAAAAGTGACTGCATTCTCCGAAAAGATGCTCAGGATGTGTAGCTTGAAAATATTCACTTCCGATTTCGTCGCTTGGAATATGAGCGGCAATAGCCAGTACAGGCACCCGATTGCGGTGGCAATCATATAAACCATTAATCAGATGTAAATTTCCGGGACCACTGCTTCCAGCACATACAGCAATGCTGCCACTAAGGTCAGCATCCGCTCCGGCTGCAAAGGCAGCCACTTCTTCGTGCCTTACATGAATCCATTCAATTTGACCGTTTCTGCGAATGGAATCAACCATATTATTTAGAGAATCTCCAACAATGCCATAAATCCGCTTGACCCCTGCATTGACCAAAACTTGTACAATAGTATCTGCGATTGTCTTCATAGATGTTCCTCCTGCCTAGTAAGTAGTGTTATCCTGCCCGCGCTTTCTTGCGTCTATTCTCCTGAAATGTATATAAGAACAAGGTTTCGGGATAGGGTGATAGTTAGCCTTAACCGTCTTAGATCAGGTGCGAAACAACAGAAAAAGGACGATATACTTGCAGATTTTTATATAAACGTATATGTTAACGTGTTCATGTTATTGTCATTATTATTTTTTTAAACTAAAAATGTTGATAAAACTATTTTGTTAACGTGTGCATTGTGATAAAATAACGATGAAATCATTATGGTAATTGTGGGAGGTTACTCCGGATGAAACAAGTAGATGAATTAGACCAATTAAACAGAAAAAGCTTTATCGTTACTGAACCACATCCCGAGAGGGTGCTGCAATTCGGGGAAGGGAACTTCCTGCGTGCTTTTGTAGACTGGCAATTTGACAAAATGAATAAGCTGGCAGAATGGAATACGGGAGTTGTGATTGTACAACCGCAGCCAGGAGGCCTCGTGGAGAAGCTTAACGAGCAGGATGGCCTGTATACGGTTATTCTTGAAGGGATTAAGGATGGGAAGGCCATGAAGGAGCATACCGTTGTGGAGTGCGTCACTCGTGGGATTAATCCGTACGGTTCGGACTTTGTGGAGTATGAAGCATTATCCCAAAAGCCGGAGCTGCGTTTTGTCGTGTCGAACACGACGGAAGCGGGGATCGCTTATGCCCCAGAGGATCAATTGGAAGATCGTCCGCAAAAGAGCTTTCCAGGCAAGCTAGCCGCCTTTCTGTACAAGCGCTTTCAATTCTTCGGGGGCGATCAGAGCAAGGGATTGGTGATCATTCCGTGCGAGCTCATCGACCGTAATGGAGACGCTCTCAAGGAAATCGTACTGAAATATGCGGACCAATGGAAGCTTGGGGCCGAGTTTATTGCATGGTTGGAGGAATCGAATACGTTCTGCAACAGTTTGGTCGATCGGATTGTACCTGGCTATCCCAAAGACCGAATCCATGAAATTCAAGCAGAATTAGGTTACAAGGACGATTTGGTTGTTGTGGGCGAACAGTATCATTTATGGGTTATTGAAGGGCCACAGTGGCTTAAAGAAGAATTACCTGCTCATTTGGCCGGATTGAATGTACTGATTGTTGACGATATGGCACCCTACCGTACACGGAAAGTACGCATTTTGAATGGAGCACATACGGCTCTTACACCTGTAGCTTATTTATATGGCCTGGACACGGTGGGGCAGGCGGTCGAGCATGATATTATGGGCAACTTTATCCAGTCGCTGATCCGAGAAGAAATTATTCCGACGCTGGACTCGTCAGAAGCGGAATTGAATGTATATGCCGACGATGTTATTGAACGATTCCGTAATCCATATGTAAGTCATTATGTTATGAGTATCGCACTAAATTCGGTGTCCAAGTTCAAGACACGGAACTTGCCATCCTTGCTCCAGTATGTGACACAGCGTAAGGCGTTGCCTGCCAAAATTGTATTTTCCCTGGCGTCTCTGATCGTATTTTATCGTGGAGACAGAAATGGTGAGTCGATTGCGTTGGCAGATGAAGCGGAAGTGTTGAGCATGTTTGGTGAACTGTGGAGTCAATATGACGGTACTCTCGCCGGGGCGAAGCAATTGACTGCGCTTGTACTCGGCCAGCAGACATGGTGGGGTCAAGACCTGAACCAGATCGAAGGGCTGGCTGAACAAACGGCACAGCACGTGTATGAAATTACAAGCAGAGGAATGAAGGAGACGCTCGATTCTCTAACCGAGAACAGCGTGCCCAGAGCATAAGCAAGGAGGAGACCGGAATGCTGGAATTCATTCAAATTCATGATCAAGATAACGTGGCTGTCGCCTTGCGTGATTACAAGCAGGGAGAGACACTGGCGTGGGGAGCACAAGAAGAACAACGAGTGGAGCTAGCCGAGGATGTAGCACGTGGGCATAAAATCGCCTTGCAGGATATACCGGAAGGTGAGCATGTTCTGAAATACGGATATCCCATTGGTCATGCCATTCAGCCCATTCAGGCAGGACAGCATGTGCATACGCATAATACGAAGACGAACCTGACAGGCGTGGAGGAGTACACTTATAAGCCTAAGCCAGCTCCTCATTTATATGAACAGGAGAGTCGTACGTTTCAAGGTTTTCGGCGAAAGGACGGTCGTGTGGGGATTCGCAATGAGTTGTGGATTGTGCCGACGGTCGGCTGTGTGAACGGGATCGCTGAACTTATTTTAAACCGTTTCAAGCAGGAAGCGGGAGATATTTCACCTTTTGAAAATGCACTTGTGCTTAAGCATAACTATGGTTGTTCTCAGTTGGGTGACGATCACGCACATACGCGCACGATTTTGATCGATGCTGTGAAACATGCGAACGCAGGTGGCGTACTTGTACTGGGTTTGGGCTGTGAGAACAATGAAATGAAAGAATTTAAGGAAGCCATCGGGGAATATGATTCGGAGCGGGTAAAGTTTTTGCTTTCCCAGGATGTGTCGGATGAAGTAGAGGAAGGGGTAAGGTTGCTTCATGAAATTTTTGCGGCCGTGCAAGAAGATCGACGGGAACCTGTACCTTTGTCTGAGCTGAACATCGGCTTGAAATGCGGTGGATCTGATGGCTTATCGGGTATTACTGCCAACCCATTACTCGGACGATTGTCGGATTATATGGCCGCGCAAGGTGGAACAACGGTATTGACAGAAGTACCTGAAATGTTCGGGGCGGAGACGATTTTAATGGAGCGCGCTGCCGATGAGCAAGTATTTAATAAGATCGTACATCTGATTAACGATTTCAAACAATATTTTCTGGATTACAAGCAGCCAGTATACGAAAATCCGTCGCCGGGCAATAAAGCAGGGGGCATCACGACACTGGAGGATAAATCACTGGGCTGTACGCAAAAATCCGGGTCTTCCACGGTCACTGATGTCATTCAGTACGGGGAGCGTCTTAAGACCAAGGGACTCAACCTACTCAGCGCACCGGGCAACGATCTAGTGGCATCTTCAGCTCTCGCCGCAGCGGGCTGCCAGCTCGTCATTTTCACAACCGGACGCGGTACGCCGTTTGGCTCCTTTGTTCCGACGATGAAGGTCTCAACCAACTCGCCGTTGTATAAAGCTAAACCTCATTGGATCGACTATAACGCCGGTTCACTGGTGGAGGATGTCAGTATGGAAGAAGCGCTCCGCAACTTTGTTGATTACATTGTCGATGTAGCCAGCGGAACCTGGGTGAACAATGAGAAAAACAATTTCAGAGAGCTCGCTATTTTTAAAAACGGTGTTACGTTGTAAAAGGCTGTAGTGTAAGGGAGGCGGAATTATTCCGCTTCCTTTTTTGTGTTTGTATGCTTCAAAATAGGCATGTTAGACTTACTGCAAAACATGCAATATCGATTTTTAAATGAGGGGGGAAGTACAAGTGCAAAATGAAATTGTTGCTTATCGTGAAGAAAATCATGATCAACTCGTTGATATTTGGCAGCGGGCTGTACGCCGGACGCACACATTTTTGTCGGAAGAGGACATTCAATTTTATCATCATATCGTACGCAATGGTGTTTTAAGAGAACTTGAAGTTTGGATGGAATGGAATACAAGTCAAGAACCAACAGGTTTTATCGGGCTGGACGGATTGAAAATAGAGATGCTGTTTGTGGACCCTGAACGGCATGGGCAGGGCATAGGCAGCCGACTCATCCAGTATGCTGAAAAGATAAAAGGGAAGCATCTCAAAGTGGACGTGAATGAGCAGAACGAGAAAGCGTATGCTTTCTACAGACATTACGGCTTTGTACAAACGGGGCGATCTGCACTGGATGGATCAGGTAGGGCATTTCCTTTGCTTCACATGGAAATGAACAAGTGAACGATCCACTTACATCGGTATTTTAAAAACTGGAATATATTATCATAATGCACTTGTCATATGCTTGAATTTATGATATAACTTAATTACGTGATAAATACGTAATTAAGTTATTTTCAGTTAGGATTTAGATCTACTTTTGTTTGGTGAATATAAAAGTCGGATAAGGAGGCGGGAACGGTGGATGATCTTGTTCACTCCGACATCACAGATCTAGACACACTTGTTAACATGATTAAGCTGTCTTTTTCATTTGCGGATGGTGCCAATATGATTGCTTTATGCGACCGGTTGTATAGCCATGTCAACCAAAAGTATCAGGAATTACAGCTCTACAAAGCGCGCAAGAAACCTATACCACCCATACATACCAAACGGCCGCTAGTCTACTACTACGGCTACAGTCATCTCATGAAAGGCATGGCCTTCCAAAAACAGGGCAAGTATGAGGCCGCTCGCGATTGCATCGAAAAATATGCAGAATTGGGCTGGTTTAATGGTCTCGATCAATATGGGGAAGCAGAGGTCGAATATTACCGCTATGCTGCCAGAGCTAATTTGTATGCCCTTGATATTTTGTCAGGCCATGCCGAAGTGTTGCAGGAATACATGCAATTTCTTCATAATAATCCGGAAGAGCTGTTACCGGGGCTTCTTTCCATCGTTGAGGGAGCGTCGAGATATGACTATCCTTTAGAGGCTGTGCTTGAATCATTTGCCGAACAAATTGAAGGTTTTAAATATTTAGAAGAGCCCGTGAATGTATCTTATTATTTTCGCTTCTGCTATCAGTTGGCTCTTTATTATATCAAGCAACAACAGTTTACGGTTGCGTTGGGCTATATCCTGCAATCTCTCATGTTGTCCGATACCCTGGGTATGGAACATGAGCATGAGTTTAGGAAATGTACCGCTATATTTGAAATTTTCAGATCCCAAGCGACAGCAACACAGCAAGACCAATATATAACTATTTTAAAAGGAGTGTTAAAGGATGAAAAAATTGATTTCACGCCCTCTGTCGCTCAGTCTGTTTAGCTTGCTAGTGTTTGTTACAAGTCATGACCTCATCACGGTATTCTATCATGGAGCCAATCATTAAGAAGGCAGAAGTAAAGTAGAAAATTAGTTGTTTTAGCAGGTAGGCAGTTCATTTGAAAATATGATGTGGAAGTACACCCAATAGCAAGTAAGCTCATTAAGATCAGGGCTTACTTGCTATTTGGCGTATTATGAAGATCGATCATAACGCATATATATAACGTGGTACATGTCCCAAAATTATTTAAGCTGTCGTAGGTTTATGCAGCAAACCTTGTTCTGAGGGGTGCAATGAAATTCTTGTCTGTTGGTAGCACGGGAATGGTTCTTCCGTGCTGTATGATCTGCTTTTTAACGCTGCATCTAGTGCCCATAGCAAGGAGCCTATGAATTGCTCTGGAGAAAAGAAAATGCTTTTCCCGACCATATGAATGTGAAGCTCGTTATGGTCACGGTTACTTACAGACAGCAATATACCTTGACCCTGAAAACCCGTACCGATTGCGCGTATTTTGTTTATACCCGAGAGCAGCATTTCCGTTTTCACCGCACGCCCCTGTTCCTCCACAAATACAGAAATCAGGCGTTTGTCTGTAACGATAACAATTTGGTTACCCCGAAACGTATGGCTCAGGTGTAGAAAATCTTTATATACCCCAATAGTCTGCTCATGCGAAGAAACAATCCCCATTCGTACAAACTCATCCAGCTCAGTGATATCGGGCTCCTGGTGATTTTTAATTCGTTTTTTGATACTGAACTGAATGGTTAGGATACCCAGAATAGCTATGAGAAAAGCGCTAAGTCGGACGTTAAATACAAAGAACATCAGGACAATAAGGCCGCCTACTAACCACTGTCCCCAAGTTAGATAGCGCAGCTTTTGTTGTACCGTACGACGATAATAACCGTAGCCCTTTCCCGGTTGATACTCCTTAGTAAACTTTGTCATACCACGCATCATGGTTAATCCATAGACGGATAAAATTGTCATCGCGAGCGCCAAGAGCGTCATAAGCCATTCCTGAGCTGCAATGCCAACTAAAGTGCACAGGCCAAACATGATGAGCCCCGCCCAGCAGGCAACCTTTTTAATTCGGACCTGTTTCTGAATCGAACGAACCAATTCTTCCATTCTTAATCCTCCTGATCTAGGTATATAGGTAATGATTGGAATCACATATAGTCTTATCGTACCATCTGATAGTCTTCTTCGTAAATTAATAGATGTAAATATCCAAAGGCTGGAAGAAAACTTGTGCGTATAGTTAGATCCCCACCTGAAATTTAGATACCAAAATCAAAAAATCCAGTACTACTCATTCGAAGCAGAAGCCTCTAAAATAATAAATGTAAGTGCTTACATCACAAAGAAGGGAGGTCCTCGTATGAGTACAGGATGGAAGAATCTGCAGACACAGCCGCCGGTTCGATCGGGGAGAGGGGCATCACTAGCGCGCAAATGGGTTCAACAAAGACATTTGCAGACCATGGCGCTGCTTGGGGTGGTTTGGATGATTATTTTTCATTACATTCCGATGTACGGTATTTTAATTGCTTTCAAACATTTTGACATCATTGGAACCATATCAAGCGCACCTTGGGCGGGGTTAGAGCATTTTCGGGCCTTTTTGGAGGATGATAACTTTTGGTACATTGTCAAAAACACACTGGGCATTAGCTTGCTCAAGCTGGCGATTGGGTTCCCGTTGCCCATTGTATTTGCTCTCTTCCTGAATGAAATACGATCCATTCGGTTCAAAAAATCTATTCAGACCATTTCGTACCTTCCTCACTTTTTATCTTGGGTTATTCTTGGCGGGATCTTAACGACGTGGCTGGCAGATACCGGGATGATTAATCAACTATTGCTAGCCTGGGGGTGGATTGACCAGCCGATCAGTTATTTGGCAGAGCCGAGCTATTTTTGGGCTATCGTCGTTAGCTCGGATATCTGGAAGGAGCTTGGATGGTCAGCTATTATCTATTTGGCAGCAATGGCGGGGGTATCTACGGACATGTACGAAGCGGCCACCATTGACGGGGCCGGACGCTTTCAGAAAATGTGGTACGTCACACTTCCCGCTATCAAGGGGACAATATCCATTTTGTTTATTTTGGCGGTCAGCGGCATATTGAACTCCAACTTCGATCAAATTCTCGTCCTGCGTAACTCGCTGAATGAAAGTGCAAGTAATGTAGTTGATATTTATGTATATCAAGTGGGCATTCAGCAGGGCCGTTTCTCGTATTCTACCGCAGTGGGTTTGCTAAAATCGGTTCTTGCTCTCATTTTGCTGCTAATTGCCAATTCGGTGACCAAGCGGGTGAATAATACATCCCTATTTTGAAGGAGGACGGCTGCATGCAGCTATTGCAACGCAGAACAGCAGGCGAAGCGATATTCGATTTCGTGAACAACGTCTTCATGCTGATCATTTGTTTTGTGACGTTGTATCCCGTGTGGTATGTGCTGGTGAACTCCTTTAACGAAGGAGCAGACGCGATGAGGGGCGGCATTTACTGGTGGCCGAGGGTCTTCAGTCTGGGCAGCTATCAGGCTGTGTTTGCCAACAACGGTATTATGACTGCGATGGGAGTGACTATTGCCAAGACATTAATCGGCACGATTGTTCATGTGTTTTTTACCGCTATGATTGCATATGCATATTCCCGTAAGGAGCTGATCGGGCGCAAGCTATATATGCTGATCGGCACCATTACCCTGTTTTTCGGTGGGGGATTGATTCCAACGTATTTGCTGATTCGTGATCTCAGACTGCTGGACAGCTTTTGGGTGTACATCATTCCTGCGATGTTCAGCTTTTTTGACCTTATTATTTTTATGGCTTTTTTCCGAGAACTGCCGGATGCATTGGAAGAGGCGGCGAAAATAGACGGTGCGAACGATTTCGGTATCTTTTGCCGGATCGTGCTTCCTGTATCTATGCCGGTAGTAGCGACGATTGCGTTGTTTCATGGGGTATACCAGTGGAACGATTATTTTACTGGAATGATCTATATTAATAATACGGATCTTCAGCCGATTCAAACGTATTTGTATCGGGTTGTTGCCCAATCCAGCTCTAATCAGATGATGGCTGCTGCACCGGGGGTCGTTGCCCAGTCCGTCACTTCGCAATCGATCAAGCTGGCGACGATGGTTGTGACGACACTGCCCATTGTACTGGTATATCCTTTTCTGCAAAAATATTTCGTCAAGGGTCTGATGATCGGCTCGATTAAGGGATAGCACATCATCCAAGGGGGAGATTTATGATGAACATTCGCAAATGGCAGAAGGGGCTGTTGGCTTCTGTTCTGCTGGTGGGTTTGCTCGCGGCATGTACGTCCGGTGGAGGCGGTACTGTCACGGAATTGAAGGACGAGAAGACCAAGGCTACGGCAGATGTACCAGGATGGAAGGCGGATATGGAGCCGATTACGTTTGACTGGTATTTGAACTTTTCCTGGTTCCCGAACAAGTGGGGGACGGATATGACCTCAAAGTATGTTACGCAAAAGACTGGGGTCAGCGTCAATTTTATCGTACCCGCAGGGAATGAAAATGAAAAGCTCAATACCATGCTGGCCTCCGGCAAGCTGCCTGATTTTGTCACGCTGGGTTGGGGAGAGGACGCGGTCAAAAAAATGATCGAGGGTAAGATGGTGCTTCCGCTCAACAAGCTGGCCGAGAAATACGATCCGTATCTGATTAAAATAGCTGATCCGGCGAAAATGTCCTGGTATCGCCAAACGGACGGGAACGTATACGGGTATCCTAACGCTTCTTCTTCGCCACAGGATTATCAAAAATACGGCCAAAATTTTGTGTCCAACCAGACGTTTATGGTTCGGAAGGATATGTACGAGGCGATCGGCAAACCAGATATGAGGACACCAGAAGGATTTTTGAAAGCGCTTCAAAAAGTGAAAGAGAAATTTCCGGAGGTGAACGGTCAGCCTCTTATCCCGATAGGATTTCACGAATTTACAGATAACGGAAATTATTCTTTTGAAGACTATTTACTCAATTTTCTAGCCATTCCTCATGAAAAGGACGGCAAGCTATACGATCGTCGTTCGGACGAAGAGTATATTCGCTGGCTCAAAACATTCCGTCAAGCAAATGAGCAGGGCCTGATCGCCAAGGACGTATTTATCGACAAACGTCCGCAAATGGAGGAAAAGGTGGCACAGGGCCGATATTTTGCCATGCTATATCAGCGTTCTGACTTTGCCACTCAACAGGTACTGTTATATGCGAAGGACCCGAACTCCGTCTATATCGCGGTGGATGGACCTTCGAACAGTAAGCTGGACCCGCCGACGCTCGCCGGGCCTGGTATTTCCGGCTGGACGGTGACGCTTATTTCGAAGGATGTCAAAGACAAGGAGCGAGCTATTGAATTTCTGACTTATCTGATTAGCGAGGAAGGAAATCGTGACCTGTATCTGGGGGAGCAGGGCAAGCTATGGGACATGGTTAACGGTAAGCCAGCCTTCAAGCCGGAGGTACAGGAGCTGTTGAACAAGGATCGTTCTGCTTTTGATAAAAAATATGGCGCCTCCTTCACCTTCTGGATGCTGATGGATACGAATATGAATTTGCAGTGGGCGCCGCCCAGCGTCGAGCCGTATAAGCAGCCAGAGGATTGGACGAAAGGGAAGACGAAAGGCTTCTCCCAATATGACAATATTAAACCGACTGGAACTTCGGCAGAGGGCATTGCGTCAGGCCAGATAGATAAAATTTGGGGCAAGACATTGCCGAAGCTGCTGCTGACTTCCTCAGATGAGGAATTCGACCAGCTGTTTGCTCGCTTTTTGGAAGACCGCAGAAAAGCAGGATATGACAAAGTTATGGCCTATCAGCAAAAAGCCTATGAGGAAAACCTTAAGAAAATTGAACAGTTCACCAAATGATTTAATTCAATGCTTTAATCTATTGAACCCCTAAGGATGTGATTTCATGCCAGGCCGTGCACGTTCACAGATGAAGAGCCTGCTGCGCCGCACTATATGGCAGTGGATGAAGGGGACGGCCGATCGGCTTGGCGGTTGCTCCCTTCAAGTTAAGCTCATTGTCGCGTATATCGGAGTCATTTTAATCCCGGTGGTATTATTCTCGCTATATACCTTTCACCAACTGTACGAGAATACCATGCACGACATCACCGTACAAAATCAGTATGTGTTGGATACAGAGCTGGCCCATATTCATAGCAATATGGAAATTATGGAGCGAACCGCACAGCTTGCGATCTCAGATCGCAACGTACTTCGTTATCTGACCGAGGAACGTGAAATAAGCAGCGATGAGCTAGTCCAATTCAACTTGAATGTGTTTCCAAATTTACAGCACTTGCTGTACAGTAATCCCAATGTAGAGAACATTCGACTGTATACCAATAATCCCCAGACGCATGAAATATGGCCGATGATTTTCAAAGAATCACGATTGCCTAAGGCTTCCTGGCTGAAAACGGCCCAACTCCAACAAGGGAAAATATGGTGGGAAATGTACAAGGGGCCGAAAAGCTTACTTCTGGGGCAATCCCGGCAGGAAAGTGAGACAGTGCAGTATATGGCACTGCTGCGTGAAATTCAGTCTACCGGAGGAAGACACGCAGGTCTGGTAGAAACAAACATGAGGCTGGAGCTATTTTCACCTAGAGTATTTGGAATCCCACAACGTGATCGTGCATGGCAAATGTTCATTCTGGACGGCGATTCCAGCGCAAGGAACGCTGACAAACCAATGTCTTCTAGCGATATAGCTACAGCTTCCTCTCTATCAGATTCAATTTCCATCCCTCTGTCCCATGTGCACCATCTGTTTCAGTCCCAGGTTCAGGGACCGGGTGGTGCTTTTGATTTTTCCTATGAGAATAAGCCTTATCTCGGTATGTATCGTTATATAGAAGGGTTGGACGCCTATTTGCTAAATGTGGTGGCGCTGGACGGTCCGCTGGGTGATCTCCGCCAGAAACGCAATGCCATGCTGCTCATTATTAGTATGCTGATTGTGTTTATGTCCGTCATTTCTTATACCCTGCATGCCTTCATTCTCAAGCAGCTACATACACTGCGTGAATCCATGAAAAAAGTAGAGCAGGAGGGTGACTTTCAGCTTAGAATTCCAGTATATGGGCGGGGAGAAGTGGCTGAGCTGGCTCTATATTTTCGCAGTCTGCTAAGTCGGATTAACGGACTCATTGCCGAGGCAGTACACAAGCAGGCCGCTGCTCAGGAGGCTGAACTGCTAGCGCTCAAGCATCAGATTGATTCCCATTTTCTCTATAATACATTGGAAAATTTAAAAATGATGGCGGAGATAGAACGGCAGTATCCGCTGTCGGATGCCCTTACCTCCCTTGGCTCGATGATGCGTTATAATCTCCAATGGTCCGGGTCATGTGTTGCGTTGAGAGATGAAATCCGACATATCCAGCATTACGTGGCCATCATGAACATTCGCCACGATAACCAAATTGGATTGGAAATTCATCTATCGTCGGCGTTTATGGAACTGGAGATGCTGAAAATGTCGCTGCAGCCTGTAGTCGAAAATGCTATCAAGCACGGTTGGAGTACATTGCAAAGCCCATTCAGCATCACGATTGAAGCCTGCTCTAAGCAGGATATCATAGAATTGCGTATACAGGATAACGGAGTGGGGATATCTGAAGAAAGAAGAAACGCCATCATGGCTGGTCTAGTGCGAACGGATATGGATTCCCATGAGCCCGGGATGAATGGGGGAATCGGTTTGTATAATGTGCATCGCCGTTTAAGTATGCAGTATGGCGAAGAGTATGGCATAAGACTGGACAGCATCCCCGGACAATCGACGACAGTGACCCTAATTTTGCCTAGACGTTACATGATGAGGGGGGCGGACCATGACGACCAAGCTGTTGATTGCGGATGACGAGAAAAATATTCGAATGGGACTTCAAGCTATGATCGAACGGGAATTTTCCGGTCTCTATGAATGTTTACTGGTCAAGGACGGAAGGGAAGCCTGGCAGCATGTGAAGCAGTTTTTGCCCGAGTTGGTGATAACGGATATCCGTATGCCTGTTATGGATGGCATTATGCTGATGCAGCATATTCGCGAGCTGGAGCCGGAACGCAGACCTTTGGTGATCATTCTCAGTGGATATGACGAGTTCCAGTATGCGCGCGAAGCGATTCGCTGCGGGGCACGGGAGTATTTGCTCAAGCCGATTGTAAGGGAGGAGCTGTTTGGTGCGCTGGCAGTTTTGAATGAGGAATTGAAGGAGAGGAACCACCTCATAGACGATAGTGTTGTCAGCGTAGAGAAAGATAGACTGGCTGGCGCGAGTGTGATCGCCGATAGAAACGGTAGCATGACACGTGCTATCCAATACATCCATGCTCATTACAGCGAGGATTTAAATATGGCAGTAGTATCCAATTCAGTATCCTTGAATTATACGTATTTTAGTCAGGCTTTCAAAGCCTATACAGGCCTTAGCTTTGTTCAATATGTAAAAAGGCTGCGCATTGCAGAAGCCAAAAAGCTGCTGGAGTGTCAAGGGGGCAAGATTTATGAAATTGCGGCTAACGTGGGTTTTGACAATGCAAAGCATTTTAACAAAGTGTTTCGTGAGCTGGAGGGGATGACCCCACAGCAGTTTCGAGTGCAGAATCAAAAGGGTAATTAGATATAAAGGGGCGGAAAACTTGCCTGCCTTTTTACCCTTATCCTGATATAATAAACGTAAGCATAACCATGGCCTTCGATCAGAGAGTTTGTACACAATCACACGAATCGCCGAACGGAAGGGGAGAGCATATGGTTATTTATGAAACGGACCAAGCTTATATCATGACGACCCAGCATGACCATGCCCATATTTCGGGTGAGTTGGCTTCGCAATGGGAGGAGAGTGCCTTCAAGAATAGACGTCATAAGCAGGATTTTGTATATGCAGCAAGGGAGCATGATCGGGGTTGGATACAGTTAGACGCTGCTCCTTTCTGGAATGATCATGTATCTGCACCATATACATTTATTGATTTTCCGCTCAGTCCACGTTTTGTTTTCTATCGTCTTGGGATTGATGAAGTCGAACAAGGAAGTATGTATGCGGCGTTACTGTGTAGCTTGATGTACAAGGAGCTAGTCGGACGGACCGAGCATCAAAACGCTCAGGACAAGCAGATTACGCATGCTTATCAGGAGGCGGAGGAACAGCGTCGGCAGAGGCTCAAACAGGAGTTGGCATGTGGCGTAACCTTCGACCATCAAGTGCGGACCGATGTACGGAGAATGTTGTTTTGCGACGAATTGAGTCTGTTTTTGTGCAGCCGAGAGCCGGGTACGCCTACAGCAGATTATGAATGGTTTGCTGAAGGTTTAAGCTTCCCGGCTGTTCGACATGAAAGCGGGCGAGTTTGGGCCGAGTGGCTATCGGATCAGACTGTAGGTCTTTCCTTTTTTCCTTTCAGGGGAAAGGTAGGGATTACTCATACCTTTAAGAAGGTGGACAAGGAGAAAATTCGTACCTTTGGTCTCCTAGAGGCTTACCGTTCTTCCGAATGGACGCATCGAACCTTTACCGTTGAACATATCATGGAAGTAGAAGAACATAAGGAGAATGCCTGACCGTCTACGGATACAGCCTCGAACCATATTTTGTTCGTAGACGCAGAAAAAAGTCAGAGCAAAGCCTCCCTGAACCATGATTCAGAGAGGCTCGCTTTTTCTACCTTTAACATTCTACGATTTTGCAGATGTTTTCGCACGATTGACAATGGTCTGTACCTTATTCAATACCTTATCGCGTGCCCCTTTATTTTTCATCAGATACGTAACACCCATTCCCAATGCTGCTACCACCCATTTTTTATTCTTCATGAATAACGCCTCCTTATGATCATGTTGTCATACACGAATACTTTAAAAGTATCCAAAATGTGAAAAGATGAACGGGATTTTACGATTTAGTGATTCCTTGCACTCGTTCCGCATAACTATGATTTTACCCTTCTCCATCACATCTTACCCGTTCCTTCGCCAATGAAACGATTACGACTGTCTTTTCATGTTTAATGGATATTATCAAATATCCCGCCACAATTGCTTCAGACGCACATGACAGGGAGGTCTTTGTTATGAGAAAGAAGGAAGTGGTTGCCATGCTGCTCGCCGGCGGACAAGGCAAAAGACTCAAAGGACTTACCCGTACACTAGCCAAACCGGCAGTGTTTTTTGGAGGAACTTACCGCATTATTGATTTCCCTCTCAGCAATTGCACTCATTCTGGTATAGACACCGTAGGCGTATTGACCCAATACGAGCCGTTGGTGCTTCATTCCTATATCGGCGTAGGCAGCGACTGGGATTTGGATCGCCTGGATGGAGGAGTGTTCGTTTTACCTCCGCACGAGAAAGAAAATGGAAACAACTGGTACAGGGGCACGGCGGATGCAATTTATCGAAACCTGCATTTCTTGGATCAGTATGACCCGGAGCATGTACTCATTCTGTCAGGGGATCACATTTATAAAATGGACTACAGTCGAATGCTCCACTATCACAAGGAGAAGGAAGCAGACTGCACCATTTCTGTCATCAATGTCACGATTCAGGAAGCCCAACGATTTGGGATACTGAACGCCGATGATGATCTGAAAATATACGACTTTGAGGAGAAGCCTGAACAGCCGAAAAGTACATTGGCCTCCATGGGCATTTATTTGTTCAAATGGGAGGTGTTGCGTCGCTATTTACTGGAAAGCGCAAGCGATTCTGAATCCTCACATGATTTTGGCAAGGATATCATTCCATTGTTGCTTCAGCATGGCCGGTCGCTGTATGCGTACCCGTTTGCCGGGTACTGGAAGGATGTAGGTACCATTCAGAGCTTGTGGGAGTCCAACATGGATCTTCTGGTTCAGGATCCGCCTTTGGATCTGAACGATCCTTTCTGGCGCATCTATACCCGCAGTCCCAATCAACCGGCCCAGTATATAACCCAACGGGCGATTCTCAAAAACAGTATTGTAAATGAAGGCTGCATGGTAGATGGAGAAGTAAGGCATTCTGTACTATTTTATGGGGTCGAAGTAGGTGAAGGGAGCGTTATTACCGATTCTGTCATCATGCCGAACGTAAAAATTGGGCGCAATGTACGTATCCACCGGGCTATCGTGAATGAGAACATCGTTATTGAAGACAACGCGTTTATCGGACCTGAAGATAGTTCTGATGAGATTATTTTGTTCGATCAGGAAAGCCAGCTTCATGCACGAATTTAACCCGGATAAGGACGGTGTCTGCTATGAGCCGACTCATTGGAGTTATCAACCTGGATCACGAACTGGATCAGTTGAAGGAGTTGACCTATTTCCGGTGCGGGGCCGCAGTTCCCTTTGCCAGTCGATATCGGCTCATTGATTTTACCTTATCCAACATGATGCATGCAGGGGTGCATGATATTGCACTGTTTATCCGCCGCAAATACCGTTCGCTGCTGGATCATCTGGGTGAAGGTCGGCCTTGGGATTTAGACCGCAGACGGGGCGGGTTGTTTATTTTGCCACCGGACTGGAATGATCCGACGGATGCATCACGTGGAGATTTGCAGCATGTGCACAACAATCTGGATTTTTTTCATCGCTCATCGGGGCAAACCCTTGTTCACGCAGGAACTCAGCATGTCAATAAGGTTGATATCGAGGATGTATACCGTTATCATCGGGAGAAAAATGCAGATGTTACCCTCGTATATAAACCCATAGACCAGCTCGAATCTGAGCATGCTCCTTGTGCACGACTGGAGATTGATGAGAACGGACGGGTGACTGGTATTCATCAGGAGCAGGATCATCATAATATTTATCTGGAAATGTTCGTGATGGACAAAGGCTTGTATCTGGATCAGGTGAAGCATTGCATAGCCCATCAGGATAATCATTTCTTTCGCGATGCCATCCAGAAAAACCCAAGTGGGCTGCGCATTTATGCGTATCGTTATGAAGGTTATCATGCAGTCATTAATTCTATCGAGAGCTACTATAAAAATAGCATGAAGCTGCTGGATCAGCAGCAGTATCAAGCACTGTTTCAGAATCAGCCGGTGCACACCAAAATCAAGTATGAAGCCCCGACTCGTTATACGCACAGCGCCGAGGTGGATCATTCGCTTGTTGCTAATGGCTGCACCATTGGGGGCAAGGTCGAGAACAGTATTCTTTTCCGTGGAGTGCAGGTGGAGGAGGGCGCGCGGGTAAGCAACTCGATTATTATGCAAAAATGTGTTATCCGTAAAGGGGCAGTTGTGGAGAATGTGGTTTTAGATAAAGATGTACAGCTTTCACCAGATCGAACTCTGATTGGAGACATTAGAGTTCCCTATGTCATTGCCAAGAATAGCGTAATTTAAAGGATATACTTAGCCATTAAAACGGAAATAACAGGAGGTACAACTTTGTTCAGCAATAAAGAAGCTTTTAAGCAGGCTTTTCGAGAGCAACTGGTCGGAAGGCTGGGCAAACCGATGCAGGAGGCTCAGTCGGAAGACGTATATAAGGTTTTGGGTGGCATGATTCGTGAACAAGTCGGCAAGAATTGGGCAGAAACGAACCAAGCCTACAAAGAAGGACAAGAGAAGCAGATTTATTATTTTTCACTGGAATTTTTGATAGGTCGTCTACTGGGCAGTAATCTGCTTAATTTGGGCGTACTGGATATGGTACGGCAGGCATTGGGTGAACTGGGCTGGGATCTGGAGGAAATTGAAGAACAGGAGGCTGACGCGGGGTTAGGCAATGGTGGTCTCGGCCGTCTGGCGGCTTGCTTCATGGACTCGCTGGCATCCCTTGGCTATGCAGGACATGGCTGCGGCATCCGATATAAATATGGTCTGTTTGAACAGCGTATTGTGGATGGCAATCAGGTTGAACTGCCGGATTACTGGTTACAGAAAGGGAATGTCTGGGAGGAACGCCGTCCTGACAAAAAGGTCGAGGTTCATTTTTGGGGAAGAGTGGAAACCCGTGAACAGGAGGGACGTCTTGTATTCGAGACACAGGATGCCGAAACAGTCTGGGCTGTCCCTTACGATATTCCGCTGGTGGGCTATGGTCATGCGCAGGTGAATACGCTGCGGATTTGGAGTGCGGAATCAGCGCTTGATCCTGTTCGAGGACCGATTCGAGGCGAGGGCGGTTATTACCGCTTTCTCGACTACAATCGATCGGTGGAATCCATCTCGGCATTTCTATATCCGGATGACTCCAATTATGAGGGAAAGCTGCTTCGCTTGAAGCAGCAGTATTTCCTGTGCTCGGCCGGATTGCAAAGTATTTTGCGTACGTTTGAGAAGCTTCGTTTACCTTATAGCCAGTTGCCCGATAAAATAGCACTGCACATTAACGATACACATCCGACGCTGGTTATACCGGAACTGATGCGTATTCTGATAGACGTGAAGGGCTTGGGGTGGGACGATGCATGGGATATTACGACGCGAACCGTTTCTTATACGAATCATACGATATTAAGTGAGGCGCTGGAACAATGGCCTGTCAATATGGTACGGGAGCTACTTCCTCGTATTTCCTTGATCATTGAAGAAATTAACAAACGTTATTGCGCTATGCTACTGGAGCGTTACCCGGGTCAGGACATCAAAATTGGTGAAATGGCGATTATTCACGGTGAACAAATCCGTATGGCTCACTTGGCAATCGTCGGCAGCTACAGCGTTAATGGGGTAGCTGCGCTGCATACGCAAATATTAAAGGAACGAGAGATGAAGTCGTTTCACGAGCTGTACCCTGACCGTTTTAATAATAAAACAAACGGGATTGCCCATCGCCGCTGGCTAATACATGCCAACCCGGAGCTGGCAAGCTTGTACGATGAGACCATCGGTACACGTTGGAGGACCCGTCCAAGGGAGCTCATCGACCTGCTTCGTTACAGTGGGGACGAGTCGTTCAAAGAACGGATACAGGCGATTAAGCGAAATAATAAAGTCAGGCTCGCTGAGCATGTTTTTGCAAAACAGGGCGTGCGGCTGGATACGTCCTCCATTTTTGATGTACAGGTCAAACGGTTGCATGGTTATAAGCGACAGCTGCTCAACATTTTGCATGTGATGCATTTATACAGTCAGCTTAAAAGTAATCCTGGCCTGGATGTGACGCCACGCACGTTTGTTTTTGGAGCCAAAGCCGCCCCCGGTTATTTTCTCGCCAAACAGACGATCAAGCTCATTAACAACGTGGCGGACACGATCAATCGGGATGTAGATGTCAAGGACAAGCTGAAAGTCGTTTTCCTTGAAAATTATTCGGTCTCGCTAGCGGAGCTGATTATTCCTGCGGCGGATGTCAGTGAGCAGATTTCCACGGCAGGCAAGGAAGCCTCAGGCACAGGGAACATGAAATTTATGATGAACGGTGCGCTCACAATAGGTACATTGGACGGAGCCAATGTTGAAATGCATGAAATGGTAGGCGATGCCAACATGTTCATTTTTGGATTGAAGGTGGATCAGATCGAGGCATATTACCGAGACGGCCAGTATTCGGCGCGCAAAACAGCCAACAGTGACGAAAGACTGCGTGAAGTGTTGGATCAACTCGTGAACGATGCTCCTTTTACGCGGCATGAACGGGAATTTGAGGCCATTTATCAATCCCTGATTGATCATAATGATGAATACTTTGTGCTCAAGGACTTCGCATCCTATGTGGATACACAGGTTCACATTGAACAAGTGTATCGGAATCCCTCGGAGTGGACTCGGCGTGTTATTGTGAACATGGCCCATTCCGGGAAATTTTCTAGTGATTGTACGATTCAGCAGTATGCAACTGAGATTTGGGACATTGTACCTCTCCAAAACGATGTCAACAAGCGAATTCTGTCCTAAAACGGCGAAACAGGCGGAATAACATTGCTTTTCGAACGCTGAGGGTTATAATGACAGTATAGACATAAGTAAGGATGGGAGCTGTATTGACTCATTCCTGAACTTGAATAGTACTGTTGAAGGAGTCCTCCTATTGATAAAGCTCAATCCGAAAAGGCTCAAACCTCATAAATCGAAGAAGAAATATAATATGTTTCAAAATATATGGCGTGCGATTCGGCTCAATTTCATCAAGCTGTTGCGCGCCCCTGGTGGAGTTAAAAAGATTTCTTTGGGCTTCGCCATTGGCTTTGCGTTGGAGATGATCGTGATTTCCACGGCTTCTCTGGTATACCTTGTTTTTTATCCGATTGTTCGTCTCTCTGGCGGCTCGCTGCCTGCGGCCATTGTGGGTAACGTTGTAGGTAAGCTGACCTTTTTGCCAATTGTACTGATGCCATTCGCCAAGCAAGTGGGAGCTTGGATTTATCCAACTCATTATCCGGTACATGTCAGGGGTGGACGACTTCACGAGCATTCTTTTATGGAGCTGTTTCACGGCAACTGGTCTGTATTCAGAGACTTGCTGCACGGAGGCTTGCACATCCTGATCGGCATGTCGATTTTCGGTGTGGTGCTGGGCATTATCTCGTATTTTGTCATACAGGTTCTGTATAATCGTTCGCTGCACAAACGGTTGGAAAAGCGGAAGTTGCGTCATGGTGCAGCATTTTCGGCGGCCAGACTGCTGAAGAATGGATAATGTAGTGAATGAGAAGCTCCTTGAGCCTAAAAATTAGGCTTGAGGGGCTTCTTTTGGTTTGGGATTTCTGGATGAGGCTTGAAGAGCGATTAGAGTAGGTAGCAACTTTTTACTTTTGTGACACGTCTAAGGGATATGTGTGCTTTAATAATTAAAGAATTTTTTGTAGACAACAGGAGGAATGGACTGAATGAAAAAATGGAGTTCTGTCACTGTAACTGCGGCGGCAATATCAATACTTTTAGGATCGGCGCCAATGGCATTGGCACAGCAGCCCGCTGCTGACAAAGTTCAAACCGCACAAACCACTGTTAAACTGGATCAGACTGTCACCAAACGATTAACGGATGTGTTGAACAAATTGGCCGGGAAGCAAACGATAGAGTTTACAAGTGTCGAGACTGCTTTTGATTCACGGATTATAAACGGAACTTTGCGCGGCACAGCTAATGCTGATTTTATCCAAAATTATGATTCCAAAAAAGGAATCGTGCAGTCCACCAGCATCATCTATGATTCCGCTGATATGAACAAAGTTATGGATCATAACCTGCGAAGCAAGGTTGCATCTTTCCTGAAATCATTCGATACCGATAAAGTTTTTAAAACGGAGGCCATCTGGCGCGTATATTCCCCGGTAGACGAAGTAGGACTCCAAAATTATTGGGTGCTGTGGGGGAATGATCAAAGCATTTATATTGATCTTGATCATGGAAATCAAATAACAGCCAGCTTTATGTATTCGCTCAAAGACTTTAAAGCTGCCTTAACCAACAAAGCGAACCGTTCGCTTAAAACACTTGGTATGGCTACAATCAAGCCGTTTGAATACGTGCTTCGTCAGCAGGAAGGTAAGGATACTGTCTGGAACTTCCGGGACGATGGTGGATCAAACAACGTACTGATTGGTGTAAAAACCGGTAAAGTATGGGCCGTAAAAAGTGAGTATGGTATGGACTGGGATGGAGATAAGGGCTTTGCCAAAGCATTTGCCAAGCCAAGGCTCAGCAAAACCCAGGCACTTGCAGCCGCCAAGTCGAAAGTACAATCCCTTTTTGGAATTAACCTGAAAGGATACACCGTAAAAATGAAGGATAACGAGTATACGTTCTCCCAAAAAGGCGGGGTTACTGTTGTGGGAAAAATCAATAAAAAAGGAGCATTTTATTCCCTAGAGGCTATGCCCGCGAATGGAGTTCGAAATTAAGCAGATTGATTTTATTGAAAAGCGTATGATCTCTATAAGTGTCATGCGCTTTTTACATATTCTGTAACAGGATTAGCTTCATTCGCTCGAATCGTTTACAATACGTGTGCATACAACAATGGACGACAGGTTAATGTACATACGAGGAGTGATGAAGTTGCGGAAGATATGGCAAATCTACTTAACAGACTGGAGAAATGTATTCAAAGTATCGACCGGGACTTTATTAGTCATTGGCATCATTCTTTTGCCTTCCGTCTATGCATGGGTGAATTTGAAAGCGATGTGGGATCCGTATGCGAATACATCTGGGATTAAAATTGCAGTAACCAGCCAAGATCAGGGTGCAGAAGTGAATGGTAAAAAGATTAATATCGGCGATGAGGTTTTGCATAACCTTCAAAATAACAAGAAGCTGGGTTGGACTTTTGTCAATGAAGCGGAAGCACGAAAAGGTGTGTTGAATGGTGATTATTATGCCAGCCTGCTGATCCCGAAAGATTTTTCAGAGAAAATTACGAGTGTGCTGACGGAAAATCCGCAAAAGCCGGAAATTGATTACGCCGTAAATGAAAAAATTAATGCAGTAGCTCCGAAAATTACATCTTCGGGGGCAACCTCTCTGACGAACCAGATTAGCCAAAACTTTATTGAAACTGCCAGCCAGGCCGTATTGACGAAGTTGAAGGAAGCCGGAGTCAGGCTGGAGGAGGAGCTCCCGACGATTCGTAACATTGAGAACCGGGTGTTGGAGCTGAATAATCGATTGCCGGATATCGAAAGGTTGGGCAAACAGGCATTGGAACTGGAGCAAAATTTGCCGAAAATAAAGGCACAGGGACAAAAGATCATTGCATTGAAGGAGAAAATTCCTGAAATTAACCGTGCCGGTGACCTGGTGCTCAAAATTGATAAAAACATGCCTGAGCTGGACAAGGTAGCCACTGTTATTTTGGATATCCAAAAAAGAATACCTGATATTCAAAAGGCCGGTGATCGAATTGTTGAACTGGATCAAAATTTCAGCAAGGTAGAAAGCGCACTGGCCACCGCCCTAGAGGACACGCAAACGGCCCTTAAGGTCATTAATGCTGCTCAGAAAGCACTGCCAGAAGTACAGAAAATAGCGGACACAGGCAAAGACTTTACAACCGGTTTACTTGAATTTCTGGACAAAAATGAGGGTGCGCTTGATTCGATTGGTACAATAGTTAAAGAAGACTTACAGCTGGTACAACAAATCGCGAATGAAGTTTCTCAGATTACAGACATCATTCGTGGTGTGGATTTTGATCCTAAAGCAGCACAAGCTGCGGTGAATCGTGTCAGCGGTAGGCTGACAACTGCCGTGGGGGTGCTGGATCATATTTCTCAATTGCTGAACCGTGTGAACGGATACTTGCCAAGTCAACCTCTGGATTCACTTATTTCCCGTGTGAGCGGGGTGGAGGATCGTTTCCGTCGTCTGAATAGCACAGTAACTAGCATCGGGGATGCCATTCAGCGCGGTGAAAAGCCTGCGCAAAATCTGCTGGATGACACTGATCGCCTGGCAGGAGAAATCAGTAGCGGAATTGACAGCATTTTGGGCAATTATGATACGGAGTATGCACCCGCCATTCAAAAGGCGCTGGATCAGATCAAATCCGTTGCCCGCAATTCTGCCAATGTGCTGACTACAGCTCAAGAGCAGCTACCGAATATTGAAAAGCTATTAAATGACGCACAGGCTGCAGCAGAATTCGGTCAGCAAGAGCTAACACGTCTCCAGCAGGATCTGCCACAATACCGTCAAAAACTGCATGAAGCGGCGACGACGATTCAGGGACGTATGGGCGAGTTTACGAATGCTGTGAACAAAGCGGCAGACTTCGTAAATAACGATTTGCCGGCGGTTAAAAATAAAATTCATCAGGCAGCAGATTTTGTGCGTAATGATTTGCCCAAAGCGGAACAACAGTTTGTCAAAATGGCTGATTTAATTGAAAATAAATTTCCTGAAGCTGAAAAAGCGGTACACCAAGTAGCCAATTTTGTAAGGACCGATCTTCCAGCTGCCGAGGATTCCATACGCCAGGCTGCAGACACAATTCGCAAGCTTAAGGGCGAAAATGCACTCGGACGCGCTATTGCATTGCTCAAGGGAGATGTGAAAAAGGAAAGTGATTTTCTCGGCAGTCCGGTATCGTTGAAGCAGGAACGGATATACCCAATCCCCAACTATGGTTCGGCGATGTCACCTTTTTACACTACATTGTCGATTTGGGTGGGTGCGATGCTACTGGTCTCGATGTTCAGGGTAGATGTGGATGACTCGGAAGGACAATTTAAAAGCTACCAAGTGTATTTCGGACGGCTTATGACATTCTCCACGATTGGTATTTTTCAGGCGCTGAGCGTATCTCTCGGAGACTTGTTCCTGCTCGGGGCGTATGTGGATGCCAAAGTAGCTTTTGTACTGTCCTCTATGCTGATCAGTCTGGTGTTTACGGCGATGACCTATACACTAGTTTCTGTGTTCGGCAATATCGGCAAGGGACTGGCAGTCATCCTACTGGTGCTTCAATTCTCCAGTTCAGGAGGGACATTCCCGATTGCGACGAGTACACCGTTCTTTCAGGCGCTGAATCCGTTTGTACCATTCACCTATGCGGTTAGTCTGTTACGAGAGACAGTAGGAGGGATGTTGCCTTCAACGGTGACACGGGATGTGGTGATGCTGTTTGTATTTATCGGTGTTTGCTTCCTGTTTGGATTGGTGTTTAAGAAGCCGCTCAGCAAGCATACGAAAAAAATGGCCGAGCGAGCAAAAGAAACGAAATTGATTCCTTGATTGTAAAAAAAAGAATGAGTTACGGTGGTTGAAGTGAGCCGCTCCGCGAAGGATTTGATCTTACGATCGCTGTTGCCACGGGATTCTTTGGATTAGATAGGATATGACAAGGTAAGAATCCCGTGGCAAAGGCGAACGCTTCGCTTCTCCAGATTCAAATTCTCCGCTCCGCTGGTAACCACCGTAAAGTCACTTCTTTTAATATTTGGGGGTAGTATAAGGGGGATGGCCTCGCGCTTGCTGCTTTTGCGGTGCGTGGGGCTTTTTTGCATGCGTTATCCAAGCTTTAAATTGCATTCGGGGTTGTTTCAATGTGGTTTGTTCTGGTGAATAAACTGAGTATGGTCTTTTTTGGCATGTCACTTTGCGGAATTTTAAAATCCTTAGACAAAGGCGGGAGATAGTATGGAGTATTCATACTTAGGAAAGTCAGGCTTGAAGGTTAGTCGGTTATGTCTGGGCACGATGAATTTCGGACCGGAAACCGAAGAAAAGGATGCGTTTAAAATTATGGATGCCGCACTGGATGCAGGCATTAACTTTTTTGATACAGCTAATGTATATGGCCATGATCGTAAAGGTTGGACAGAGGAAATTATCGGACGTTGGTTCCAGCAGGGCGGCGGAAGACGCGAGAAAGTCGTGTTGGCAACGAAGGTATACGGAGATATGAAAAATGAACATGACGGACCCAATGCAGGATCAGGCTTGTCTGCTTACAAAATTCGCCGTCATTTGGACGCGTCGCTGAAACGTCTTCAAACCGACCATGTAGAGCTATATCAAATGCATCACATTGACCGTAATGTGTCATGGGATGAACTATGGGGCGTATTCGAGTCCGTGGTGGATCGCGGACAGGTTGATTATATCGGTTCTAGTAATTTTGCAGGCTGGCATATTGCGGTGGCGCAGGCCGAAGCGAAGGCACGACGTTTTCTGGGGCTTGTATCCGAGCAGCATTTGTACAATCTGAACGAACGTTCCGCTGAGCTTGAAGTATTACCGGCAGCTCAGGAGCTGGGTCTGGGTGTGATTCCATGGAGCCCGCTGGCGGGCGGACTGCTGGGACGGAATGCGTTAGCAGGTACTGGTTCTCGCAGCGCACGCGCCAAAGAAAAGGTGGAGCAGAATCGTGCGAAGCTGGAGCAATTTGCAGCATTGTCCCGCGAACTGGGTGAAAAAGAAGACGTGATTGCACTGGCTTGGGTACTGTCCCATCCGGCCGTAACGGCTCCAATTATTGGACCACGGACCTTAGAACAGTTAGAGGATGCTCTACGGGTACCTGAGGTCAAATTGAGCGAAGATGTGCTTGCCAAGCTGAATGAGATTTTCCCCGGTCCGGGAAAACCTGCGCCAGAAGCCTACGCTTGGTAATCATACTTCGTACTCGTCATAAAGCATTATTCTTTGTGAGAAATAATCGGCAAAAAGCAGCAGATCAGGAGCTTCCTCTTTGATCTGCTGCTTTTTTTCTGGTGCCTGATCCACACTTGAACGACCATGGCAAGAATAAATATACGCTAAACGGGATCTATTTTTTTAGATATTATTTGCTGAGTGGATCACCCCTGAAAACACAGCCACCAAGGCGGACTGTACCGTCTGTTCCTTATTTGGCATTCCCACGCTGAAAACTCCATATACAGAAAACAATAACCAGAAGGGGAAGCTGGCTAATGTCATCCCGAGCACACGTTGATAGGCATCCAATCGTCCCGCACAGGCTTCCATCATTTTACGATTATTTAATGGATAGATTATTCATTTCAAGAGTTTCTCCACAGTTGACAAGGCAAAAGGGATGCTGTATATTACTGAAAGTTGATGTTAATAGTAATTATTACGATTTAAAAGAATGAAATCTAATATTCAAGGGAGCGTACCAGCGATGAATAAGAAACCAATACCGGTAACCGTGTTGAGCGGATATTTGGGTGCAGGAAAAACAACGATTTTGAATCATGTATTAAACAATCGGGACGGAATGAAAGTGGCAGTCATCGTCAACGACATGAGTGAAGTGAATATAGATGCTGAGCTGGTTAAAAAAGAGGGCGGCTTGTCCAGAACAGAAGAAAAACTGGTCCAGTTGTCTAATGGTTGTATTTGCTGCACATTGCGTGAAGATTTATTACTGGAGGTCAAGAAGCTGACGGAACAAGGCGAGTTTGATTATATTTTAATCGAATCTACAGGCATCAGTGAGCCCGTGCCAATCGCTCAAACCTTTACGTACGCCGATGAAGAAACTGGCATTGATTTGGCTTCGCTGGCAAAACTGGATTGCATGGTGACCGTAGTTGATGCGAACCGTTTCTGGCATGATTTTGAATCAGGAGAAACGCTACTGGATCGTAGGCAGGCTACTGGTGAAGACGACATGCGTGATATCTCGGACTTGCTGATTGACCAGATTGAAACCTGTGATGTATTGATTCTGAATAAGTGCGATCTGGTTCAGCCTGTGGAGCTAGACAAGCTGGAGGGTGTGCTGCGGAGATTACAGCCTGAAGCCCGAATCATTCGAACTTCTAAGGGAAAGGTCGCTCCTTCGGACATTTTGAATACAGGGCTGTTCAATTTTGACAAGGCTAGTCAATCCGCTGGATGGATTCGGGAGCTAGAGCTTGAAAGCCATGCACCGGAAACAGACGAATATGGGATCAATTCCTTTGTATATCGCCGTAGAAGACCATTTCATCCTGCGAGATTGGCTGAATTTATGAGCTACTGGCCGGAGGAGGTCGTTCGCGCCAAAGGTTTGGCCTGGATTGCAACCCCGCAGGATTGGGCAGCGAGTATTAGCCAGGCAGGACCATCTATTCAATTTGGCCCTGCGGGAAGCTGGCTTGCTTCGTTATCTGAAGAAGAACGGCAGGAGATCGTGGCAGCCGATCCTGAGGCTCTGGACCATTGGGATGAACAATGGGGCGACCGCATGAACGAAATCGTCATGATAGGTATCGGAATGAATCGACCGGACTTGGAAGAAGAGCTAGATGAATGCCTACTGAACGATAACGAAATGGATATGGACTGGTCCAGTTTTGAGAATCCGCTTCCTTGGCCGACATGATGAAGCTAGTTGATCCATTCAGTAATAAAGTCCATACATTTTTTAGCGGCTGGAGAAACATTTTTTAAGGAAGCGGTAGCGATACCGATAGTACGGGAATGCCTTTCGTCCAAAGGTCGAATAGAGATGTCGTAAGGAATGTGAGACAGGATCATTTCAGGAAGAATACTCACGCCTAGGCCATTCTGCACCATAGCCATAATCGCATGGTCATCTTCTAATTCATATTTGATTTTAGGTGACATATTATGCTGTGAAAAAATATTTCTTACATCCGTGTCACAGCCTGCAACAGGCATAATGAAAGGCTCATCTCTGAGCTGTTCTACTCGAATTGAGGCTTGCTTTCCAAGAATATGATCGGAAGGAAGTAGACAAAGCATGCTTTCTTCTTTTAATGGCAATGCCTCTAATGCGTCTAACGTGGGTAGGTTCACAAAGCCGAAATCAGCTTCCCCACTGACTATCCAGCTCTCAATTTCATGGTAGTTCCCATCGAGCAGTTTTATCTCAATAAGAGGAAACTGCTCATTGAATTTTTTTAGAATACGGGGCAGCCAATGAATAGAGACGCTTGAAAATGTGCCGATCTTTACGGTTCCGATTTCCAATCCTTTAATTAAAGCTACCTCTTGGTAGAGCTTTTCGTCCATTTGTACAATCTCTCTAAATCGCTTCATTAATCTTTCCCCGTTATTGGTCAATCGGATGCCTGAACGACCTCGGATCAGAAGAGTCAGCCCTAGTTCATGTCCAATCCAGAGATCGCATGGCTGATTGCTGATTGTGTAAGATTTAAAACTTCCCCGGCCTTTGTGAAACCTCCCATTTCAACTACGCAAAGAAAAATTTTATATTTAAACAAATTCGTGTTCACTCCTATTTTTTATGAAATATATTCATGTATCATATCTGATATATTCATTTTTTTATTTAATATTTATGATTATAATCAAATTAAAGAAAGGTTATTTAATTTTGTTTTAGGAGGGTCATATGAATTCAATTGCTAAAACTCCTCGTCCGCCCTATTATGCGGCTATCTTTACTTCTGAACGTACGGAAGGAGATAGCGGGTACGGAGTAATGGGAGACAAAATGGTGGAACTGGCTGCCCAACAGCCAGGTTTTCTAGGTGTGGAAAGTGTTCGTGACCACAATGGAGTAGGCATTACAGTTTCCTATTGGGAGTCTCTGGACGCTATAAAAAATTGGAAACATAACGAGCTGCACAAGGTAGCGCAGGAAAAAGGGAAATCCGAGTGGTATAAAACATTTGGTTTAAGAGTGAGCAAGGTAGAACGAGATTATTTTTTTACAGTGTAAATAGGTTCAATATCCAAGTTAGTGCTTAGCATGAAGCCGAATCTTGAAATAAAGGTTTTCCATTATTCATTAAAAGGACATCCATGAGATGAAGCCAAAGAAGTCCCATATAGGGACTTCTTTGGCTTCTCTGTCAGAAAGAAATTATCATCAATTTTGGAAACCGTAAACGGTTCTATTCATATTCAGTTCATAAACGTGGGTTATCCTCTCTATAGAAACCGTATAGGAGGATATGAATGTGGATTATACAGACAGAAAAGAGACCTTGGCCATTGAAGCAAGGGGACTCGTTAAAGCTTTTGGTGATAAGCATGCAGTTGACGGTGTCGATTTGAATGTACGTGCTGGCACGATCTACGGGGTGCTCGGTCCTAATGGAGCAGGCAAAACGACTACCATCCGAATGCTGTCAACATTATTGCGACCTGATAGGGGATCGGCCCGTATCTTCGGGCACGATGCAGTAAAGGAACCGCAGGTTGTGCGTCAATTGATCGGGGTGACAGGCCAGTACGCATCGGTCGATGAGTCGCTTAGCGCTACCGAGAACCTGATCATCTTCTCCAGGCTACTTGGACTGGGACGTGCCGAGGCGCGTCATAAGGCAGCGGAGCTGCTGGAGGAATTTGGCTTGGCCGAAGCGGCCAAACGACCGCTAAAGCATTTCTCGGGAGGTATGCGCCGCCGGCTGGATTTGGCCGCAAGTCTCATTGCCAAGCCGCCGCTAATCTTCTTGGATGAGCCGACCACCGGATTAGACCCGCGCACGCGTGTCCAGATGTGGGACACGATCCGGCGTCTGGTCAAGACCGGTTCCACCGTACTGCTCACAACCCAGTACCTCGACGAGGCGGATCAACTTGCTGACCGAATCGCGGTGATCGATCATGGTCGGGTAGTCGCTGAGGGTACGGTGGATGAACTGAAAGCGGCAGTAGGAGCGTCGACTCTGCAACTCAAAGTGCAAAATCAACAGGACATTGAGAGAGCTGTTCAGATCGTTGAACAGGTGCTTTCAGTCAAGTCCAGCGTGTCAATGGAAGCTGGAAAGATTATTTCTCCGATGGCCAATGCAGATCGGGTAACGGACCTGCTGATTGCCCTCCGTACTGGAGAGATTCGCCTAGCAGAGATGAGTGTGCAAAAGCCGACGCTTGACGAGGTGTTTTTGTCCATCACTGGTCATGGAGCACAAGTAAACAAGCAGCAGACGTCCCAAGGAGCGCATGCTATGGAGGGGGCGAGAGCATGAAGAGTACTACTGTTATGACAGGTACTGATCGCACATTGAAGAAGTCTGTGAGTTTCAGGCAAGCGTTCTCCAATTCTATGACGATGGCCTACCGAGGCATTCTGAAGATCCGGCATACTCCCGAGCAATTGTTTGATGTCACGCTCCAGCCGATCATTTTTACCCTTATGTTTACCTATATCTTTGGCGGCGCCATCTCAGGAGACGTGCAGCATTATTTGCCGGTTATTATTCCAGGCATCCTCGTGCAGACTGTGATCTCGACCTCCGTCGTTACCGGCGTCCAACTACGTGAGGATATGGACAAAGGAGTGTTCGACAGGTTCAAGTCACTCCCAATCGCACGTATTGCGCCTTTGGCTGGAGCTCTTCTAGCTGACAGTATCCGGTATACTATTGCAACTGTACTTACCTTCGCCATGGGGTATATTTTGGGGTATCAGCCAGGGGGAGGACTGCTGAGTGTAGCTATCGCCGCGCTTCTGGTCATTGTGTGTTCCTGGGCAGTCAGCTGGATTTTTGCCTTCTTTGGCGTGATTGCCCGCACTGCTTCTAGTGTACAGGGCATCTCCATGATTGTTCTGTTTCCGCTCACTTTTGTTTCCAACGCATTTGTGCCTGTCGGCACAATGCCTGGTTGGCTGCAGTGGTTTGTGAACGCCAACCCGATTTCACATCTTGTGAACGCAGTCAGAGAGCTTGCGAATACGGGAACGATTGGCGGGGAACTGGCGATCTCCCTACTTGGCGCTACAGTCATTGTAGCGATCTTCGCGCCGCTTACGGTGCGTGCTTATATGCGTAAAGCATAAGATGGCAGTCTTCTTGACGAGGACGAGAGATTTAAGGCAGAGTTAGTTAGGGGGGGATTGAAATGACGCGTGTATTGGTCGTTGATGATGATCCGCATATTCGTGAACTGGTCGGACACTTTTTGAGAATGGAAGGTCTGGAGGTAGTCGAGGCGGTGGATGGTTTGGACGCGATGCGCATTTTTGATCAAATCAAGGTCGATTTGCTTGTTCTTGATATCATGATGCCGGGAATGGATGGTTGGGAGCTGTGTCGTAAGCTGCGAGAGCAAACCGACCTGCCGCTGCTTATGCTTACAGCTAAAGGCGAGACGTCACAGATCGTGAAAGGTTTCGCGCTCGGAACTGACGACTATCTTGTCAAGCCATTCGACCCCATGGTGCTCGTCGCACGTGTGAAGGCTTTATTAAAACGTTATCGTATCATGGCTTCAAAATCAGTAACTGTCGGAGATCTTGTCCTGCGCAGCGATACATTTGAGTGTCGGGCTGGAGAGAAGGAGATTACCCTGCCGCTCAAGGAATTTGAGCTGCTCTTCAAGCTGGCCAGCTATCCTGGCAAAACCTTTACCCGCGACCAGCTGATCGAACAGATCTGGGGTTATGATTATGAGGGAGACGAAAGAACGGTTGATGTCCATATCAAACGCCTTCGGGAACGATTTCCGGAGGCAAGCCACTCCTTCCGGATCAGTACGATCCGGGGATTGGGTTATCGGCTGGAGGTACGGCAATGAAGAGGGAACCGGGGTTACTCCATATTCTTGCGAGAGTCCTGCTGGTAGTATTGGTGCTATATCTTAGCTGGGCTGCCGCGTACTTTATTATGGAGGCGATCTATTCGCACATGTCATGGGCTCCCCATGGTTTGTTCGTCTTTCTTATGAATACGACGCTAGGCTTTTTCTTCTTCGGTATTATCAGTATGACGGTAAGGCGTTTCTTCCAGCCTAGAGAACAGCACGCTTTTACCGAAATGATCGATGCTTTAAAACATATTTCGCAAGGAGACTTTCACATTAACCTGGATTGGGACCTCGGCGGGCGGAACGGAAAACATCGGAGGCCGCATCCTTATGTACAGTTGGTGGACAGTATCAATGATATGGCTGCAAATTTAAAGGCTATGGAAAAGCTGCGGGAGGAGTTTATATCGAACGTATCCCATGAAATCGGCTCACCGCTGACCTCGATAATCGGATTCGCCAAAGCGCTCAAGGACGAGAATCTGAATCGTGAGCAGCGAGATCGGTATTTGACGATCATCGAGACGGAGTGTATTCGTCTATCCAAGCTAAGCGATAATCTCATGAAGTTGGCGATTCTGGATTCGGAGCGGCATCCGTTTCGTCCGTCCCTTTATCGGCTGGACAAGCAGCTGATTTCGCTTATTCTCGCCTGCGAACCGCAATGGGAGGCTAAAAAAATCGAGATGACTGTTGAGGTGGGTATAGTTGAGGTCAATGCAGACGAGGATCTGATGGGCCAGGTTTGGGTGAATCTTCTTCACAATGCCATTAAATTTACACCGCAGGGTGGAAGCATATCTGTTTCTCTTTCAAGTAACGGTGATCAGGCGGTTATCTGCATTGCGGATACGGGACAGGGCATCAACGACCAGGATCAGCAGCGAATTTTTGAACGATTTTATAAAGCAGACCAGTCACGGGCCCGAACTGCAGGAGGCAGCGGCTTGGGACTGTCCATTGCTTATAAAATAACAGAGATGCATACTGGCTCTATCTCTGTATCCAGCAAGGTGGGAGAAGGAACGGTATTTACAGTTATGCTGCCGCTGCGCCAGAAAGTAATGGAAGGCAGCAGCAACTGTGAAATGTACACCGGCACAGTAAGTTAAAAAGGAGCGTCTTCTAAGCCATAAACGGCTGAAGGACGCTCCTTTTTAGTTCCCATGCTTCTACTCTTATGGCATATGCGTATGTGCTTAGGACTTAGATGTATTTACCGGCTGCATCTCCTGTATAGCTTCTTTCAAGCTTTGTGAGCATTGCTCATATAGCTGTTTTCTTTGTTGCTCGCTGGAACCAGATGCGAGTTTTTGCAACTCCGTTGTGCATTGTTCCAGCAAAGTCAGCACGGCTTGATTCGAATCCTGCACCTTGCTTAGCTGTACATTATCACTATATTGGTCAATGTACAGTTCCCCTTGTGGGTCCACCTGTGCGAAAAACACATCTTTGACCGTTAGGCTCTTTTCCTTTAGCTTGGCATCCAGCCATTGTTGAGTAATCCCCATATATGCCATTTGTTGCTCCATAAGTTGCCCATCCATAATAATGGCTGTTGGTTCCTTCTCCGGTAATTGCTGTATATTGAGATCTTTAAGCGTCACGGCCTGCTTGTCTTTGATCGGCAGTACGTTGATCGCACCACTGGTCTCCATAATGGCAAATTCCACGTCTGCCACCTTGAATACATTTTTACTCCGCAGCTGCTCCATGAGCTCATCTAGCGTTAGCCTTTCCTTTTTCATATTATCCTCTAAAATTTTGCCGTCTTTGATCAGGATTGTCGTCTTTCCATCTGTTATATCTCTGATTTTCTTGCTTTTAATTTGCAAAAATTCAATGCCAAGTGTTGTCAGTACCCATACTGACAAGGCTATGAGGCCTAGGTACCAGGTGGATTCACGCTCCATAGGAATGGTAGCAGCCAGGTTACCTATCGTGATTCCTGTTATATATTCGAACAAGGAAAGCTGGGATACCTGACGTTTTCCAAGAATTTTGGTGATTAAAAATAATATAGCGACAGCCATTAATGTGCGTATAGCAACCTCGGCCCAATCCTGCATTTGCTCAACCTCATTTCATTTCGCCACAAGGGCGCTACTATTCCAAGGATATCCGCGTCAAGGCACATTTAAACTCCAATTCCCCTAAATTTTAATAACCAAGCTGCCAATAAGCGATGAAATACGATATAAAATTAAAATTTTCTATCGATGAATTATCATTCTCTATTGAACAAACGATTGACGGAAAGGAGGGGGGAGGATACATTATAAATATAATTCTTATTTAATTCATCGGAATTATAAACATTAAGCTCACGGAGGTATGTATATGTCGTCCAAACCTAAAGTTGTATTGTGGAGCAAAACCGGCTGTCATTTTTGTGGAGAGATCAAATCGTACCTGGAATCCCAAAATCAGCCGTATGAAAATATCCAAGTGGACGGAAATGATGCGCTGCGTGACGTGCTGGAGACCAAATATGGTATTCGTTATGTCCCTGTCGTCGAGGTAGGCGGCGATAACAAATATGAAGCACTGCTCAACCCAAATCTGGAAGAGTTGGGTAAAGTGCTGGAAAGTTACAATCAAGTGGTATAAGCCGACGGGAAATCATTATTTTCAAGAGAGGTGGAAGAGTTATGGCTAAGAATAGACAAATTAAATTTGGTGCGATTATTCACGGTGTTGGGGGAAGCATGACGACTTGGCGTCACCCTGAAGTACCTGCGGATGCGAGTGTTAACTTTGAATTTTATAAAACGCAGGCGCAAAAGGCAGAGGAAGGGAAGTTTGACCTCGTATTTATCGCAGATGGCCTGTTCATTAACGAAAAATCCATTCCCCACTTTCTGAACCGTTTTGAACCAATTACGATTTTGTCCGCTTTGGCTGGGGTGACGAAGCATATCGGACTGGTCGGCACACTGTCGACTTCCTATAGCGAACCGTTCACGGTAGCACGCCAGTTTTCTTCCATTGATCATATAAGCGGAGGTCGTGCAGGCTGGAATGTGGTGACTTCCCCGCTGGAAGGCTCTGCCCTTAACTTTAGTAAAGGCGAGCACCCGTCGCATCCGCAGCGCTATAAAATTGCAGAGGAATATTTACAGGTTACCAAAGGACTGTGGGACTCGTGGGAAGAGGATGCGTTCGTTCGTGATAAGGAAGCCGGCGTATTTTTTGATCCTGAAAAGCTGCATACATTGAATCATAAAGGCGAGTTTTTCTCTGTGCAGGGTCCGCTGAACATTGGACGATCCAAGCAGGGACAGCCGGTTATTTTCCAGGCAGGTTCCTCGGAGGATGGCAAAAACCTGGCCGCCAAGGAAGCGGATGCTGTATTTACAGGACATGAAACGTTAGAGGAAGCGCAGCAGTTTTATCGTGATGTGAAAGAACGTGCGGTACGTTATGGTAGATCCGAAGAGGATATTGTCATTTTGCCGGGCATTTCGCCGATTATTGGCAGCACGACGGAGGAAGCAGAACGTAAGTATGAAGAGATCACGAATCTGGTGACGATTGAGGCTGCGTTAAAATATTTGGGACGTTTCTTCGATCATCATGATTTCTCACAATATCCGCTGGATGAGCCATTCCCTGAGCTTGATGGTATTGGCAGCAATGCGTTCCGCAGCGGTACAGATAAAATTAAACGAGTAGCCAAGGAACAAAATTTGACCTTACGCGAGGTTGCATTGCGTTCAGCTACACCGAGAACCTCTTTTATCGGAACCGCTGAGCAAGTAGCGGATCGAGTGCAGGAGTGGTTCGAAAGAAAAGGGGCAGACGGATTCATTATTGGTTCTGATGTGCCATCGGGTCTGCATGACTTCGTCAATCTGGTTGTGCCTATTTTGCAGGAACGCGGTATTTACCGTCAGGATTATGAATTTAGCACACTACGTGAAAACCTGGGCGTGCCTATTCCTGAGAACCGCTATACAGCAGCCAGATCCAAAGTGAAGGTTGACGCATAACAGAAGGAGGGAAAAATATGTCCAAGGTTGTCATCCTATCAGGCAGTCCGTCTACACAATCCCGTTTATACGGCTTGATTAACTATACAACGGAGCAGTTGCAGCAGGCTGGAGCGGAGGTCACATTACTGAATGTGGTCGACTTGCCAGCGGAGGATCTGGTCACAGCTAACTTTAACAGCCCCGACGTCACAGCATCACTTGCATTGATTGCAGCAGCGGATGCCGTTATTGTGGCTTCTCCAGTCTATAAGGCGTCCTATTCAGGGCTATTGAAAATATTCCTGGATTTGGTTCCGCAGGAGGGGCTAAGAGGGAAACCAGTCTTGCCTTTATTTATCGGAGGTACACTGGCTCACCTGCTGGTCATTGACTATGCCTTGAAGCCGGTTATTAATGCACTGGGCGGAAGACATATTCTTGGCGGGGTGTATGCAGTGGATCAGTGGGTCGAACGTCTGCCAGATGGAGCATACGGGTTGTCGGAAGAATTGGTTGCACGGTTGGAACGTTCTGTTAAAGAACTAAATGAGCTATTAAAATTATAGATATTTTCAATATTTCCATTGACAGGTCGTTCAGTGAGTTTTATGATACAAAAAAACCAAGTTAACTTATTGGATAAATGTATATAAAACTTACTGGGGGACTTGCGTATGAATATCGAGAATATGGAAGCCTTTGTATACGTGAATCATTATGGGAGCTTTAATAAGGCTGCAGAAGCCTTGTTCTTGTCCCAGCCCTCTGTTACAGCCCGGATTCAGACGCTAGAGCGCGAGCTAGAATGCAAGTTGTTCGACCGCCAAAGCAAGCAAACGGTTCTGACGGAGGATGGACGAAAGTTTCTTCCTTATGCGGAGCAGATGCTTCAGGTGCTGCAAAAAGGGAAACAAAAGCTCCAACAGCGTAAGAAAGCCCCTCAGCAAATTCGAATTGGTTGCACGATATCGGTGTCGAACTACATCATTCCTGAAATATTAAAGCAGCTTCGTGCCCGTTATCCAGAGGTTAACTACAAAATTGTGACGGCTACGACGGATCAACTGGTACATAAACTGTTGAACCGTGAGGTAGACATTAGTTTTGTGCGTAAAGTGATGCATCCGGCTATCCGTACGCTTGCTTTTTATGAAGATCCGATTTCCCTGTATGTATACGACGGCCATCCGTTTATGAAGACAGGAAAGGCCAGCATACAGGATATTCAACGTGAAACACTGGTGTTTTTTGAATGCGGATCATTAGATTGGATGAGAATTCATCGCGCTTTTGAATCACTGGAGCAACCACCGGACATTGCTTTTCAGGTAGACAATGTGGTCACGGCCAAAAAGCTGGTATTGGAGAAAGCGGGTATTGCCTTTTTGCCGGATGTCTGTGTGAACCGTGAAGTAAAAGATCAGAAACTGTTCCGTATCCATGTTCCAGAGGTAGCTGGGGTGTCGATGCAGATTAGCATAATAGCGACCAAAGAAGACTGTGCAGTGACCTCGGATTTTGCAGATGCACTGACAGAAGGCTTCCGGGGTGCTGTTTTGTTATAGAAAAGTTCTATGGCTTGATGGATTGACGTATTGGTTTCCAGGTGTTAAATTAATCACATCCTAAAACCGATTAAACTTATAGGAATTATTAATTATTGGATGTTGTAGCTACCATGTATGTCGCAAACTGCTGATATACAAAGAGATGAGGGGGATTCATATGAAAAAGTGGTTTGCAATATTGTCTGTTATGGCAATCATCCTGGTGCTGGCAGGCTGCGGCTCCTCAGATAACGCGTCTAGCGCGTCAGGTTCAAGCGGAGACGTGAAGAAAATTATCGTAGGCACAGGTACACAATTCAAAAATGTATGCTTTATTGACGAAAACGGAAATTTAACAGGTTTTGATGTGGAGCTGATTAAGGAGCTGGACAAGCGCCTACCTCAATACGAATTTGAATTCAAAACGATGGACTTTGGAAATTTGCTGCTAAGTCTCGATGCCGGCAAGATTGATCTGGTATCGCATCAAATGGAAAAAAACCCGGAGCGCGAGGCCAAGTATCTGTTCAACAAAAATCCGTATAGCATTTTTCTGAACAGAGTCGCTGTAGCGAAGGATAACAATACCATTCATTCAATTGATGATTTGAAAGGGAAAAAGGTACTCACCAGTCCAACCAGTAATGCGGCGTATGTGCTGAAAGAGTATAACAAAACCCACGGAGATGCCCTGAATATCGTTTATACGAGTGGTGCAGCCAATGATACGGTACAGCAAATTACGAGCGGCCGTATAGATGCTACCGTTACGACAGACTTTGCGAACCGTTTTAACACCGATGAAAAAGGAGAAGTAGCTCTGAAAACCGTTGGTGATCCTTTGACTCAATCGGATGTACTGTATGTACTGAACAAAAATGAGCAAGGGTTGGCGGATGACCTCGACAAAGCCATTCAGGAAGTGAAGGACGACGGTACGCTGTCGAAGCTGAGCATTAAATGGCTTGGAGAGGATTTCACTAAGTCTCTGGAAGATGTGAAAAAAGAAGGTAGCAGCAGTAAGAAGTAAGGATAGACTTGGACATTTCAGCGGTCAGGGTACTCTATGTATTCTGGCCGCTGATGTATAGAAAGGAGGCAGGCATATGAGCAGAGAGTTCAATATTGACTATGTTTTTAGCTTTATCCCGAAAATGCTGTCTTACTTACACATCACCTTGTTTATTGTGGCAAGCTCGCTTGTATTGGGGCTTATCATTGGTCTGTTGGTTGCGCTGCCTCGCATGTATAACATTCCATTTCTCAAACGTGTTTCTCAAGTGTATGTTTCCTTTTTTCGCGGAACACCTATTCTAATCCAATTGTTTCTGGTGTATTACGGCCTGCCGGAGCTACTAAAGCTGGTGGATATCAATTCCTCCAGATGGGATGTGCTGTGGTTTGCCGTAGCAACCTACGCGCTCAATAGTGGAGCCTTTATTTCCGAAATTATCAGGTCAGGAGTAGAGGCTGTAGATCGGGGACAAATCGAGGCTGCACAGTCCGTCGGCATGTCAGGCTATCAGACCTTTACACGTATCATTATGCCGCAAGCGCTGGCTGTCGTGGTTCCGGTATTTTCCAATCTGGTGATTGGCAATCTGAAGGATACTTCGCTGGCATTTACGATCGGAGCGATGGAGATGACAGGGAAATCACAGACATTAGGGTCGGCTACCCAGCATTTTGTTGAAACCTATATCGCGTTATCCCTCATCTATCTGGTGATCAGTCTGATTTTACAAAAATTGTTCAAGGCTCTGGAAAATACGCTTCTCCGGCATGAGCATCGGGATGCAGTGCAGAAAGAAGCCGAAAAACGAAAAAGTTTTGTGGTGCGTTACCTGAGAAGTCCCCGTCTTAGTAAAGGAGGTAAAGGCATATGAGTCTGGATTTTGGCTTTATATATACTGCCTTTTTAGGGTTGTTCTCCGCGTTGCCCAACACTTTAATTATTACGGTGGTTTCCGTACTGGCAGGGTTGGTCATCGGTATTATAACGGCGCTGGCGCGAATCTATAAGGTTCCTGTGTTGTCCCAGATTTCTCACGGTTACGTTACCTTTATCCGTGGCACACCGATGCTGATGCATTTGCTGCTTATTTATTTCAGTTTACCTTTGTTGATTGATGCGGGAGCGAAGCATTTCGGCTGGCCGCTGCAATCCAAAGATGTTCCTTATATGGTATTTGCACTCATTTCGTTTTCCATTACCAGTGGCGCGTATATGTCTGAGGTCGTCCGTTCTGGAATTCAATCGGTCAACAAGGGACAAATCGAGGCGGCTTATGCCGTCGGTATGACGACGTGGCAAGTGCTGAGACGGATTGTATTTCCGCAGGCGTTCGTGGTGAGTTTGCCAAACCTGACGAATTCCGTTATTGGGATGCTTCATGGCTCTACCTTGGCCTTCACGGTTTCGGTCACAGAAATCCAGGCACAGGCTGAGATTCTGGCATCTACCAACTGGAAATATTTAGAGGTATATATTGCAGCTGCACTGCTATTTTGGGGCTTGACGGTATTGATTGAACGAATATCCGGCTTGGTGGAGAAAAAAATCAATGTGTTTAATGGAGGTCGAGCATCATGATCCGTCTGCAAAATATTACGAAGTCGTTCGGCAAACATGAAGTGCTCAAAGGCATTGATTTGACCGTGAACAAAGGCGAGGTCGTCGTTATTTTAGGCCCGAGCGGTTCAGGTAAAACGACTCTGCTACGCTGCATTAATTATCTGGAAAAGCCGAATGATGGGGAAGTCAGCATTGGCGATTTTACAGTGAACTGCAAGCGACCTGCGAAGAAGGATGTTTTGGCTCTACGTCAAAAGACGGCTATGGTTTTCCAGCAATACAATTTGTTCAAGCATAAAACAGCACTGGAAAATGTCATGGAAGGACTTGTCGTTGTCCGCAAGGTCAAGCAGGAGGAAGCGAAAAAAATCAGCATTGAAGTGCTGGAAAAGGTCGGTCTGGGTGAAAAGCTGAATCATTATCCAAGCCAGCTATCTGGCGGGCAGCAGCAGCGTGTTGGCATAGCACGTGCTTTGGCGCTGAACCCGGAAGTGATTTTGTTCGATGAGCCGACTTCGGCGCTGGACCCTGAATTGGTGGGTGAGGTGCTGTCGGTGATCCGCAAGATTGCAAAGGAAGGTATTACGATGATTGTCGTTACACATGAAATGGGCTTTGCGCGCGATGTTTCAAATCATGTGGTATTTATGGATGGCGGTCATATTATCGAGGAAGGCACACCGGACGACATTTTTAACCACCCCAAAGAGGAACGTACCAAACAATTTCTGAAACGGATTACACCGGAGTATAACTATTCAATTTAGACGGGAGAGGGAGACATGAGTATTAAAATCGGAGTATTGGATCAAAGCCCCATACACGAGGGGGAAACGGCAGCGCAGGCCCTTCGTAATACGATTAAGCTAGCACAGCATGTAGAGGAATTGGGATTTACGCGCTTCTGGGTATCAGAGCATCACGATTCCGAGCAGGTTGCGGGCTCTTCGCCAGAGGTACTCATTTCCCATTTGCTGGCACGCACTGAGCGTATTAAAGTCGGTTCTGGTGGAGTGATGCTTCAGCATTACAGCCCTTATAAAGTAGCTGAAAACTTTAATGTGCTGTCCTCTCTTGCACCGGGTCGCGTAGATTTGGGAATCGGACGCGCACCGGGCGGGTTGCCGAAATCCACACAGGCGTTACAACGAAACATTCATGATGCGCCTTCTCTCGAAGAAAAAATTGATGAAGTAAGTCGCTATATTCATAATATTCCGTCTGAAGAAGGACCGTTAGCCGGGTTACAGGCGAATCCGATTCCAGAAATACCAGCAGATATTTACGTTTTGGGTACGAGTACAGACAGTGCTGGAATTGCTGCGCGTTTGGGGTTGCCCTACGTTTTCTCGCAATTTATCAATAGTAATGAGCAGGTTGCATTGGAATCATTCCGTACGTATCGGGCATCTTTCGATTATAGTTATGGACGTGAGCCGAAAGCCCTTTTTGCGCTTTCAGTCATCGTAGCGGACACTTCCGAGGAAGCTGCAGAGTTAGCAGGTGAGCACAAGCTGTACAAAATTCATCTGGCCAGTGGCAAGACGGCTACGGTGGGCACGCTGGAAAGTGCAGAAGAGTTTGGCAAGCAATCGGGTGAAGAATATACAATTGAAGCTACACAAGCGCAAATTAACAAAGGGAATAAAGACGAAATCTATGCTGTGCTGACGGAAATTCAAGCGAAGTATCAGGCCGATGAGCTGATCGTTACGACAGGAATAAGAGATATACACAAGCGTGTGCGCTCGTTCGAGTTGTTGCATGAAGCTTTTGCCGGATTGCCTGTGCAGTCCTAGATGTTGTTGGTCTGAGAGAATTGTAACTATTTTGGGTTCACGAAGGAGGAATAGGGATGAGTGGATCAACCGGGACGAAAGAGCAGGTTTTGGAGCAGAAGCTGGTGGACATTCGCCGCCATCTGCATCGAAATCCTGAATTATCTAACGAGGAGGTTGAAACTACCGCCTTTATCCGCCGTCTGCTGGAAGAACAGAACATAACCATTCTGGATGTGCCGCTGCGTACCGGATTAGTTGCGGAAATCGGCGGACAGCAGGAGGGACCAACTGTCGCGCTTCGTGCAGACATTGATGCGTTGCCCATTCAGGAGGAGACGGGATTGCCTTATGCTTCGGTGCACCCTGGCAAGATGCATGCCTGTGGGCATGATTTTCATACCGCATCCCTGTTAGGAGCAGCCATACTCTTGAAGCAGCGGGAGCAGGAGCTGAAAGGCACGGTTCGGCTGGTGTTCCAGCCAGCCGAGGAAAAGGCCAAAGGCGCTGCCCAAGTGCTGGACAGCGGTGCGTTGGCAGGGGTGCAGGCCATATTTGGCCTGCATAACAAGCCGGACCTGCCCGTAGGCACGGTCGGCATCAAAGAAGGTCCGCTAATGGCAGCGGCAGATGGTTTTTACATCGAGGTGGAGGGTCTGAGCACACATGCGGCAGTGCCGCATGCAGGGATTGACCCCATCGTGGTATCGTCACATATCATTACGGCGCTGCAATCCATTGTGAGTCGGAGCGTTAATCCGCTGGATAGCGCGGTCATTAGCGTCACGAAGCTGCACAGTGGCAACGCCTGGAACATCATTCCAGACCGCGCCCATTTGGACGGAACCATTCGCACATTTGACGAGAATGTTCGCGCCCAGGTGACTGAGCGCTTCGAACAGGTCGTAAAAGGCGTTGCCGATGCTTTCGGCACGAAAGCGACCATCCGCTGGATCGAGGGTCCTCCGCCTGTGCTGAACGACGGTAAGTTGGCCGCCATCGCGGAGGAGGCGGCAGAAGCGGTCGGTCTTGACGTAGTTCGTCCCATACCATCCTCGGCGAGCGAGGATTTTGGGTTTTATCAGAAGAACATCCCCGGTGTATTTGTCTTTGTTGGCACTGCGGGAAGCCAGGAATGGCATCATCCTGCCTTTGATCTGGACGAACGCGCGTTGCCCGGAACAGCGAAGCTGCTGGCCTCACTGGCAGATTCGGCACTGAAATCCATAGAGTAAGAGTGCGAGCCTAGTCTATGGATACTGATCCCCTCCTTGTAGAGGGGATATTTTTGTTTGACGCTATATCATTCCAACGATATTTCAAAATTGTAATTTAATTCAAAATCAAGAGTGGGTGTAATAAGAGAGTAGGCGTTGTCCTTTTAGATGTCTCGTTTCCCAAGCGTGACTAACGGCGATGAGGGTCCCATCGATCCATCACCTGATGAAAACGTAAACATTGCGCCAGCTGCAACGGTCAGCACTTTTTATACTTCGCCTTGGGAAAATGTGAGCGCGCTTAATGATGGATTTGACCCAACCAGCTCTAATGATCGAAGTCATGCCGTGTATGGTAACTGGCCTGAGACAGGTACACAATGGGTCCAATATGATTTTGATCAAGAATATACGGTATCCCAAACGGATGTCTATTGGTTCAAAGATGGCGCTGGCGTTGATGTTCCTAAGTCTTACAAGATTAAGTACTGGAATGGTCGAAGCTGGTCCAATGTCAAGCAGGAATTCATAGCTGAACTGTTAGAGTCTGATGAGATCAGGCTTTTTTTGCGTCTTGATTATGATGCTTGTTACGTTCATATTTGTATCTGTGTTTTGCTGAATTCTCGTAAGAATAAATCACTAAGAATGAACGGGTGTACGATAGTATGTATAATGGACATCAGATATGAAAGAAAAGAGGACAGAAAGCGATGAGTCACGACGTGAATGCTCCTTACGATGTACATGTAGCATATGGACCGGTGTTTGAGTTGCTCAGCAGCTTACACACCTTAATTTGCCGCAAGGCTTACAAGAAGACCGATTTATCAGCCGAGTGGGTGGAGCAAGTGCGTGGAACGCTGTCTCCAGGTTTGTCCGAATTGCTGGAGTCCATGGAAATCAATGCAGATTGGAAGGTTATTTATGGACTCGTCTGTATGCTTTCTGATCAGGGGAACGTTGAAGAGGTCGTAGACCGTCTGGAGAACCGAACTGTACAGGAATTAAACGAACAGGCATCAGCCTATGGGATACCGCTGCCTGACGACATGGAGAAGCTTCGCAAACTTGCTTTGCAGCTGCTATCCGGTTGGGATAAAGAGTATTTTCGTCATGTGGATACAAGGATTCTAAGCGGGCTGAAACAGGAAGCGGAACGCAGAAACCGGGAGAAGGGCGCATATAGCTCTATGGAGTGGGTGGATTGTACAACTAATGGCTTCCGATTCGAGCCTTCCGAAGGGTTGACGCAGGTGTTGCTGGTACCGCAATATCATTTTCAGCCGATAAATATTATTTATCGATTTGGGTCGCTCCTGTTGTGCCATTACTCGGCAGGAATTTATGTTCAGGAGGACGATTTTTTATCCCCACAGGAATATCGAATGATCCGAAGCTTGGGGGAGAAGAGCAGGCTCAAGATTTTAAAATATTTGTACCAAAGCCAGTCTCCACGCACCTTTATTGAGATTGTTCGTCATCTCAAGCTGTCCAAGGGAATCACGCACGACCATATTTTTAAGCTTCGTGCCTCTGGCTTCATCCATGCACATTTTGATGGTGAAACATTGCTCGGCTATAGCGCACGGCTTTCGGCTGTGGATGAAATGCATCGGAGCATCCTGGGCTATATGGAGCGAAATTAGGCTGCACGCACCAGTTAGACTTTAACACTTTAAACAAATAGAGGCCGACCATTTGGAATCCAGATGAGTGGACGTCTATTTTTTTACATAAAAATGGAGTTCTCTCTTTACAGAACCGGAATAGATTCCTATAATGAGATTTATCTTATTAATTACAACTTGTTCGATCGGAATTTACTAAATTAACTTGGGGGGATTATTTTGAAAAAGGGAATTATTCTACTCAGCAGTCTACTTCTGGCAAGTTCTACCTTATTAGCAGCTTGCTCTAGTGGTGGATCAGATAGCGCTAGCGATGCTACTTCGCAAAATAGTGATGCCGCACAGACAGCCGCTACAGCGCAGTCATTAACAAGTCTGGTACAAGCTTCTGATTTATCCAAATTGCCGGAAGTGTCCCAAAAGAGAAGCGACACGATTATTGTTGGTCTGACTGACCCAGCTGGGGTGTTTACTCCGTATTTTAACCAAAGCGGCTATGACGGCAACGTGATTTCGCAGTTGTGGACTCCGCTGGTCACGGTAGACGAGAAGGGGCTTCCGCTGCCCAATCTGGCTAAGAGCTGGGATATTTCCAAGGATAATCTAACGTATACGTTTCATCTGGTTCCCGGTACAAAATTCAGTGATGGCTCTCCTTTGACAGCTGAGGATGTCGCTTTTACCTGGACGTTGATCTATGACAAAGCCTATCCTGGTGACAGCCAAATCCGAAAGCTGAATATTAAAGGCGGCAAAGACTATACGGAAGACAAGGCAAAACAAATTGCAGGAATCAAGGTGATTGATGAGCAGACCATTTCTGCGACGTTGGAAAAACCAAACGCGCTGGCTCTGCCGATTCTGGGTGAGTATGTACTGTCCAAAGCCTACTACGGCAAGGATTACAAGTTCGGAGAGCTGGATTATTTTAAAAATCTACATAGTAGCCCTCTGGGAAATGGGGCTTATAAGTTAGAAAAATTCATTCCGGGGCAAGAAGTTCGTCTAGAGGCGAATGATTACTTTTTCAAAGGCAAACCGAAAACACAGCATTTCATTTACAAAACAGCAGAAGGCGACGCTTGGCAATTCATAGAAACAGGCGATACCGATTTTGCATCCTTCACCGCAACGCAGGAGAATATCGACAAACTAAAAGGGCTTGGCTTTTTAAACATTTTGCCGTATACCCCTAGCACTTACGGATATTTGCAAGTCAATCTGGAAAATGAAAAGCTGAAGGATAAAAAGGTTCGTCAAGCATTGACCTATGGAATGGATCGGAAAAGCATTTATGTCGACGCAGCTCAGGGAGCAGGGGCGGTCGCCAACATTCCAGCTTCCCCAATATTCTGGTCTTACACGACCGATAGAATCAATCCATACAACTACGACCCGGAGCAAGCAAAAAAGCTACTGGATGAAGCGGGTTGGGTAGAAGGTAGTGACGGTATCCGTGAGAAAAACGGACAGAAGCTGACCATCCACCTGCTGACCTCTAAACGTCCAGAAACAGACACCTTTATTGCGCTTGCGGCTGAAAATTACAAAGCGATTGGTGTTGACCTTCAGCCGGAAATCTTTGCAGACTTTAATGCAATGGTCGCCAAAGTAGAAGGTAAAGATTATGATCTTGCCGCCTTCTCGACAGGCATGCTGACAGATCCATCAGATGGAATCGAGCAATTCGTCAATGGAGAAGTCAAGGGATATAACAATCCAAAGGTAAAAGAGCTATATGAAAAAGGCTTGTCTACAACGAATATGGAAGAACGGAAGAAAATATATCAAGAATTATATGTACTGCTAAACGATGAACTGCCCGTTATTTTTACCAACTATAAGAAGACGGTGTATGCCTACAATGGTCGGATGGAACATGTAAAGGTCAGTCCGTTCATTGGCTTGTCTGGTAATCTGTTCGAATGGTCCCTTAAATAAGCCACATTTGCGGGCCCCTTGTGAAGAACATCAGGTTCAGATCAAAGGGCCTCCCAAATGGGGGAAACGTAATGAGTAGCCTGACCTTGAATTGAAAGGAGTCTGTCATGAGCTCGTTTTTAACGAAAAGACTGACGTATATGGTTATTATTTTGTTGGCTGCTTCGATGATGATTTTTTTCCTGTATGCCATGACACCGGGAGATTTCATTAGCGGCAATCTGAAGCTGTCGCCAGAGAGAAAGGCGGAGCTGAGGGAAATTTACGGCCTGAATAAGCCTATTCTTGAACGCTATGGAAATTGGCTAGGCAATGCGCTGCACGGCAATTTTGGTTATTCGCTTGCTCAGCAGAGGCCGGTGCTGACCTTATTTAATGAGTACATCTGGAACTCGTTTTTGCTGGCCGTTGTATCGACCTTCCTGACCTGGTTTATCGCGGTCATTATCGGTGTGATTGCTGCTTATAAGCAGTATTCATGGTTTGATACTCTGGTAATGGTGGTGATTTTCGCTGCCATGTCTGTGCCCTCTTTTTTTATCGGGTTGTATCTGATTAAAATCGCAGCGGTTGACCTGAAGTGGTTGCCACCCGGTGGCATGCTCAATACGGGCAGTAACGCTACAGGTATGGATTATGTGAAGGAGGTTCTCCAGCATATGACCTTGCCAGTGATCGTTATGACGCTGCTGGGACTGGGGTCGTTGACCCGCTACTTCCGTAGCAATATGATCGATGTGATCCAGCAGGATTATATACGCACAGCCCGTGCAAAGGGCTTAAAGGAAAGAAAGGTACTTTTTACGCACGCATTGAGAAATGCTTTACTGCCTGCTATTACGCTCGTTGGCTTCGAATTACCTGCGCTGTTTGGCGGGTCCCTGATTATTGAAAAGATTTTTAATTGGCCGGGAATCGGTCAGTTGTACATGCAATCCTTTTCGCTCCGGGATTATCCGCTACTTATGGGCTTTACGATGCTAATTGCCATATTGAGCGTGATCGGGACACTGTTGTCCGATATTTTGTATCGCATCGCGGACCCGCGTGTGAAAGTGTAAGAAGGGGGCTAAGGAATGTCATCCGTGAGCAGTAATTTGAGCAAGAGCAACGGCAGACTGCGAGCAACTGTTAAATCTTCAATGTGGCAGCAAGCGCTCCGGCAGCTGTTCAGAAACAAGCTTGCTATGGCTGGTCTGCTCGTCGTGGTATTTATGTTTTTGCTCTGTTTTATCGGTCCGTTATGTTCTCCTTATTCCGATAATAAAACAAATATATTAATGATGAACAAGGCGCCCAATATCCATCACTGGTTAGGAACAGATAAGCTGGGACGGGATGTGCTGACACGTGTGATGCAGGCAGGTCAAATTTCTCTGACCGTGGGTTTGGCTTCAATGGTATTGTCAGTCTTTTTGGGGGCTACGCTGGGGGTCATATCCGCATATTTTCGCGGGATTGCGGATCAGATTATTATGCGCGTTGCTGATTTGCTGCTGACAATTCCCAGTTTGCCGCTGCTATTTATTATGGGCGCGCTGCTATCTGACTGGAAGGTTCCACCCGATCAGCGGATGTATATTGTCATGCTGATGCTTAGTCTGGTCAATTGGCCGGGGATTGCACGGATGGTGAGGGGCCAGATGCTTAGTTTGCGGGAACGTGAATTTATGCAAGCCGCGACGGTACTGGGACTCTCGAATCGTCGAAAGCTGTTCAAACATCTGCTGCCGAATATTTTACCGTTGTTGATCGTTATCGCTACATTGAATATTGGCGGAGCTATCTTGAGTGAATCTGTACTCAGCTTCTTTGGCCTTGGTGTGCTGCCCACGACACCAACTTGGGGCAATATGATTGATGCCGCCAACAATGTGCTGGATTTTCAGCAACGACCGTGGTTGTGGATACCGCCAGGACTGTCTATTTTCGCTACAGTCATCGCTATTAATATTTTTGGTGACGGGCTGAGGGATGTACTTGACCCGAAACATAAGAGGTAGGTGATCATACACCATGGACAATTTACTTTCCATTGAACATTTAAGCACTCATTTTTATACAGAAGAAGGAACGGTTAAAGCGGTGGATGATATCAGCTTCCGTGTGAAGCCAGGGGAAACGGTATGCATTGTCGGTGAATCGGGATGCGGCAAAAGTATTACCGCGATGTCGATCATGGGTCTGATCCAGAGTCCTGGTGGTAAAGTGGCAGGCGGAAGCATCCGCTTTGAGAAAACCGATCTGCTAGAGCTTAGCAGAAATGAGATGCGCACGATTCGCGGGCATGGAATCTCCATGATCTTTCAGGAGCCGATGTCTTCATTGAATCCAGTCATGACCATTGGCGAACAGCTATCCGAACCACTGATTGAGCATTTGAAAATGGGCCGTAAGGAAGCTCGTAAGTGGGCACTGGAGCTGATCGAACAGGTCGGTATATCCCGGCCGGAGCAGATTTTAAAAAGCTATCCGCATGAACTGAGCGGGGGGATGCTACAGCGAATTATGATTGCCATTGCTGTTTCTTGCGGTCCCAAGCTGCTTATTGCGGATGAGCCGACCACGGCGCTGGATGTAACGATTCAGGCGCAAATTCTGGATATGCTGCGTGAGTTTAAAGCTCAATCCAATATGTCGCTCATGCTAATCACCCATGATCTGGGTGTTGTCGCCGAAATGGCTGATTACGTCATTGTGATGTATGCAGGCAAGATTGTCGAGGAAGGCGAAGTGGTCCAGCTGTTCAATCATCCTAAGCATCCTTATACACAGGGGTTACTAAAATCCAAACCGGTGCTTAATCAGCGCCAAGAGGAACTGTATTCCATTCCCGGGCAGGTCCCTAATCCGCTGGAGCTGACGACTTCCTGTTATTTTCACGACCGCTGTGGGCATTGCATGGACATTTGTCGTGTAAAGGAGCCTACATTAAAGGAAGTTTCAGCTCAGCAGAAAGCATCCTGCTGGTTATATGAGGAGGCGGTTGTTCATGGCTGAGCCGTTGTTGGAAATAGACCGCTTAAAAACGTACTTTCCGGTGAAGTCCGGGTTTATGAACCGTACTTCAGGACATGTGCGGGCGGTAGACGATATCAGCTTTACGATCCGTCAGGGTGAAACCTTTGGATTGGTAGGGGAATCGGGGAGCGGTAAAAGCACGGTGGGCCGCACGATTGTTAGATTGACGGATAAAACGGACGGTACCGTAAAATACAAAGGGGTGGATCTGCACAGCTTGTCTGCCAAAGGGATGCAGGAGCTTCGTCCCAAAATTCAGCTGATCTTTCAAGACCCATATAGCTCGCTGAATCCGCGTGTACGGATTGGTGATGCCATTGGTGAGGCGCTACTGGATCACGATATAGCAACGAAGGAGGAGGTCCGGCAGATTGTGCTGGACGTGCTCAAGCTATGTGGATTGTCAGAGTATCATATCGACCGTTTTCCCCATGAATTTTCGGGAGGTCAACGCCAACGGATCGGCATTGCCCGAGCGCTGGCGCTTCAGCCGGATCTAATTATCGCTGATGAGCCGGTATCAGCGCTGGATGTGTCCATACAGGCGCAGATTATTAACCTATTCGCCAAATTGCAGGCCGAACGGGGTCTGACATATTTGTTCATCTCGCATGATTTGAGCGTGGTGGAACATTTGTGTTCCCGTATTGGCGTGATGTATTTAGGCTCCATGGTCGAAACGGCATCGCGTGACGAGCTATTCGGGAATCCGTTGCATCCGTATACGAAGGCGTTGCTGTCGGCTGTACCTATTCCGGTGCCGAAGCTGAAGAGAGAACGTATTTTGCTCAAGGGGGATATTCCAAGTCCGGTTAATCCGCCTTCGGGCTGCAAGTTCCATACTCGCTGCCCCTTTGCAATCGACCGTTGCTCCAAAGAGATTCCACTCTATCGTGAGGCTCGTCCAGATCATTGGGTAGCTTGCCATTTGGCTGAATGAACAGAGCTAGTCAATAAATTTTAAAGCCGTTGAAACGGCAGACCGATCACAAGAGTGAACGGGGCTACTGTTTCAACGGCTTTTTAATGTTGTGATTCAAACCGCTTGGGTTGACAACACACCTGGAGTAACGTTATATTAAATATTAATCGTAATGATTACTATTTAATATGTGAAATCAAGTCCATATCCGTGTTCATCCATCTCGTGGTAGTGAGGGTGAACCTTCATGATTGGCATATATCACAAGGAGGAGCTTTACATGGCCAAGAAGTCAAAAGTCGTAAAAGAGAAGAAACGCCAGGAAATTGTAGCTAAATATGCGGACCTGAGACGTGAATTGAAAGCAAAAGGGGACTACGAAGCTTTGCAAAAGCTTCCGCGTGACTCATCTCCAACCCGCCTGAAAAGCCGTTGCGAGCTGACAGGCAGACCTAGAGGATACTTGCGCAAATTCATGCTGTCTCGTATCGCGTTTCGCGAGTTGGCACATAAAGGCCAAATTCCAGGAATTACGAAATCAAGCTGGTAAATAGGCACTTATGTCAATCGTCAGCGCATGGAGATTATCTGTGTTGTTAACCTGAGGGTATGTCTGATAGAAGATTGTAACGGGAATGCTTCATGTCGTAGGGGACATGGGGCATTCCTTTTCCATGGAAAATATTATCGTTTGTATTGATTCTCCTCAGATGGTTAGGTAGAATATGGACGGGTTAAAAATAATACATAACAAACGATAATATATCAGATTATGTATACCTCAGGAGGAGCTACAAGATGGAAGTGAAAGAGAGAGAGGACTCCTTTTGGAGTATGGTCAAAAAAGGAAACAAATCCTCAGGCTCGGCGGCGTTAGGGAATACCGGCATTGCTCTGATTAAGGGGATTGCTTTTGCCTTGACAGGCAGCGGTTCTATGTTTGCTACGATGATGCATTCCATTGCGGATGCAGTGAATCAAATGTTTGTATTCGCGGGCAGTGTACTGGCAGAGAAAAAACCGACAAAACGCTTTCCTACCGGCTTTGGACGAGTGATTAACCTGTTCTGTATGGTTGCCGTTATTGTCGTAACGATTATGGCCTATGAAACCGCATTGGAAGGCATTCATTTGCTGCAGCATCCGGCTGAATCTACACATGGATTTTGGATTAATGTTATAGTACTGATTTTGTCACTAGTGGTGGACGGATTTGTATGGAGCAAAGCGATGAAAGAAGTGCTGCATGAATCCAGAGTAGAAGCGAAGGGGTTAGGCATTTTCACCTCTGCGTTCCGCCATGTGGGGCGTGCTGCACCGCCAACCCGGCTGGTGTTTTATGAAGATTTGGTAGCAACAACGGGTGGAGTACTCGCTTTGCTAGCAGTGGTGGTCACATCGCTGACAGATTTTAAACTGCTGGACGGCATTTCAAGTATTCTCATCGGTTGTCTGATGGTCGGTGTTGCTTTCCGGGTCGGTTACGACAACATGGTAGGTTTGATCGGTGTATCTGCTCCTCCTGATATCGAAGAACGTGTGGCTTCCATTATTCTCGCAGATACGCATGTTACTGATATTTATCAAATGCGTATTTTACAGGAGGGACGCTATTATCACGTGGAAGGGTTGATTGAGCTTACGCCGGGCATGACGCTGGCAGATGCTGACGATATTAAATTTAGAGTCGAGGACGCTTTGCTGCGTGATCCTAATATCTCAGATGCAGCACTGGGTATTCTGGAGGATGACGGGATTAGAAAGTGGAAACAAGAGAACCCCACAGTTTAGAAAACATGATCAAAGCGAATCTGGACGGAGATTGGCACTAGTGTAAAACAAGAACTTCCATGACCACGGCAACGGGGCATAGAGGTTCTTTTATTTTTTCTCAATTGTTTTGCTACCCCTTTGAATTTACAATGATTGTTAGATACAATGAAAGCGTTAACAAAAAAGAAGGTGAAACAAATGCTTCTCATGAGGAGGAAATGCAGATGAGTCTTCTGAGGGAGGCTTGGCCTGCTTCGCGGCTCGTTAAGGCGCTGGCTGGCGGCATGCAGGATTCAGCAAGGCAACGGTTAAGGAGTAATTGGACAAAAAGGCTACGGACGACTGTCTCTGAGCCGATATACGCCGAGCTTTGGATGGATATTGAGCGTGTCTGTAAAGATAATCGGGAAACATCATGGCCTGAACTGCCGTTGTCTCTGTTTCGGCAATTTGCTAATACAGGAGAGCGCAAGCCGTATGAGGATGTGTACTTTGAACGGCGTGGACGACTGGTTGCTATAGTGCTGGAAGCTGTTGTCAAGCCGGAGCCTCGAAAGATGAAAGAGGTGGAAAGCGGTCTGCTGGACATATGCAGTGAGTACACATGGGCGCTTCCTGCACATGTCAATGAAGAGGACACCGTAACACCGCCTTGGCAGCAGGTGGATTTATTCGCGTCCGAAACAGCACAAACGCTGGTTGAAATTTTATTGCTGCTAGGAGAACAACTGGCTAGCCATGTAGTCGCTCAGGTGCACGAAGAGATCGAACGTCGTGTACTGGAACCCGTTTTTTGGAAGCCTCGTCATTTTGGATGGGAAACCGCAGATCATAACTGGTCGGCAGTATGTGCTTCCGGTTGCGGAATTGCAGCACTGCTGCTGGTAGAAGATGACTCTTCCAGAGCGGTAGCCATCGAGAGTATGCTGGGCGCGCTGGATTGTTTTTTGGCAGGCTATAGTGAGGACGGGGGATGCCCCGAAGGCGTAGGATACTGGGTGTACGGCTTTGGTTATTTCATTTATTTTGCCGATATGCTGCGTGAGTTTACCGAGGGAGCTGTGGATATTCTGAACTCGAAAAAGGTTAGGCAAATTGCAGCCTTTGCAGAGCGGGTTCATCTGTCGAATGGAATTTTCGCTAATTATTCGGACAGTAGTGAAACTGAACGATTGCCTTCCGGACTCATCTCTCAGTTGAATTCATTGCAAGAACGACCATCTACACTCCCTTTCCGCGTACCTGGTCTGTTGGAAGACCCCTGTCGCCGCTGGGCTCATGTATTGCGTAACCTGGTTTGGACGAATTCTTTGGCATTTGGGAGCGGTGAGACCGTTGCCAATTATTTGCCGCAACTCGGTTGGCTGATGTGCCGCAGCCGCAGTTCCAGCCATAGTGGACCCAGAAGCCAAAAGGGTGAATCAGGTGTCATGCTTGCTTTTTCAGCGAAGGCTGGGCATAACAATGAACCGCACAATCATAACGATCTTGGACATTTCATCCTTCATGGCGGTGGCGAAAATCTATTGTGTGATCTGGGAGCAGGCTTGTACACGAAAGCCTATTTTTCACCGGGACGAGAGTCAATTATTAATATCTCCTCTAGTGGTCATTCTGTGCCTGTCATCAATGGGACTATGCAGCAATCGGGCGCAAAGGCAAAGGCGGTTGTGCTGGATATGGCTTTGGATGAGCAGGAGGAGGTACAGACGGGCACAAGGCTTAAGCTTGATTTGACATCTGCTTATCCCGTAGAAGAATTGGCGGTCTTCACCCGCTCCTTTATATGGAATGTGCTGGAGGGAAATGAGGGGGCAAGGCTTACCGTCACCGATCATTTTGAGTTTGAAACGTCTGGCGTGAGCATGAAGTCATGGGATGTGGAGGAGTTTTTCATCAGTTGTATTCAGCCTAATCTGGGAGCAGGCTTCGTAGAATGGAAGGGAGCGAACGCAGTCGTCAGGCTAGATTATGATGCCGGCGTGCTGCGGTCGGGGTTGGAGGCTGTGAAGCACATAGATCATGACGGAGCTCCCTTTGTGTTTTATAAAACATCGCTGCAACTAGACTCCAATCACTGGAGCGATTCTGCAAGCGTAGGTTGCAATCTGTTTTTTACCATACATTAATTTTCATTTTGAATGGGAGGCAGACAGGATGAATAAGCTGCAGACAGGCAGCGTGTACCCTTGGCAGACGGAGCTGGAGAGATTTATAGAACAGGTGGAAAGCGCGCCAAATCGAGTGAATGACGGATGGACTCACCAACGTAAGCTGGCCGTGCTGGAAAAGCTGGTTCGCGCATATGCCCTGCATCAGGATGATACCGGAGCTATCATTGACCCCCATTCTGATAGTGAACGGTACTACTCCACCCCGTCCTATGCGTTGGCAGCGGCGGTGTTGGTCAAAGAAGGCCGGCATGATTTACTGGAATCTGCTGCTGCGGCCTTGACGCATAGCATAGCTTGTGTAGTGGAGGAAAAAGCTCCAGATCACCACCCAGACTTTTTTCCAATTATGATGATGGGCGCGTATCGGCTCCTTAAAAATCTTGTGCCAGAGCAAGCCACGGCTTGGAAACAGCAACTGAGCAGGATTCAGCCGGAGCAGACCTACATTTTTACGATGAGCAAAATGAAAAATCCGAACCGGATGATCAACTGGAATGCGATTATGATTTCCGGCGAGTTTTTGCGTGCAGCGGAAGGAATTGCAGCCGATTCGGAATGGATGGAGACGTATATCCGCAGCTACCACCTGCCTCGTTTTACCGGCTTGGGCCTGTACCAGGATGGACCGCTGGATCGGCCCAATAGTCCATTTGCCTACGATATCGTTACACGTTTTCATTTGGGCGTAATGCTGGAGAACGGATATGATGGCAGCTGCGCACTCGAACTGCGTGACCACCTTCGCAGGGGAGCGCTCAGCACATTGCTGGCGCTATCCCCGCACGGGGAAATTCCGCCGCGTGGAAGAAGCGCGCAGCATCAGTGGAACGAAGCGGCGGCGGCCTTTGTCTTTACAACACATGCTCAGCAGGCTTATACAGCAGGAGAGCATGGGCTCGCAGGTGCGTTCCGACGGGCAGCAGATCTATGCTGGCAAGCCATTAGCCGCTGGCAGACCGATGACGGCAAGCTGCATATTGTCCGCAACCATTATTCGTCCGAGGCACGGCATGGCTTTGAGGTGTACTCGAATCATACCTGCTACAGTCTGTGGACGTCGGCTGTGCTGGCCCACACCCTTCTACATGGTGAGGAGATGGATCGCATTTCCCCAACCTTCATCCCGGCGGAGATCGGCAGCCGGGTGTTGGCAACGGACGGTTGGTTCCAGACTGTCATTGCAGCCGTAGAGGGGCAGCAAATGCTTGTGCAAACATCGGTCAACGATCCGTACAATGTTCCGGGCATCGTGCGTATTCAGCAGTCTGCGCTGCCGTCGCTGATCGGTCCGTCCTCAGCAGGTCATGCAGACCGCGGCTTTACAGGCTTCGCGGAGGGAGATATTTACCCGCTAAGCTATACCCCGGCCTGGCAAACGGAGGACGGAAAGTGGCACAGCTTGTCGGAAGGTATTCCTGGTACGCTGGAGTTCGACCGGGATGGAGGGATTGACCCGCAGGATGGTGGAGGAACCGTACAGATGGAACAAAGCTCAGCGTCTGACGGAGCAACGGATTTTACACTCCTGTGGAAAGGCCCATTTCCGGGAGTGAGGGAAATCCGAACGCATTATTGTCAGGTACCCGGCAAAATTGAAGTGGCGTATGAGCTTCAAGGCAATATTCAGAATGTAGGGGCGCTTATTCCCTTAATGGCGTATGACGGTCGGGAGCGCAGCGTTATTCATCATGTCATGTCAGCCGGGGAAGAAACGGAAAGCATTCGAGTAGAATACGCAGGTGCAAGCCTCGAAGTCATCCCGACGACGGAAGGAACGAACGTGGTATGGCCGGAAGAATTAGCTTCCGTGGCCTGTCGGAATGGGTTACTTAAGGGAGCGCGTCTGGAATGTGAAAGTAATTGCATTTCCTTTATAATTCGGTTACCTGAATAGATAGAGCTAGAGCCATAAATAAGATTTAACATGTGGAAAAAGGAGAGGAAAAAGAAATGACGAAAGCAGAAGCGTGGCTGGAGCAATCGTGGGAGCTGGCTTTGGATAAGACGCTTGCCTTGGCGGCAAGACTGGGAGACGCTTTTCCACATGTTGCTGAGGGTGGACGTTATGATAATCGTGAAGAAGCGTGGTGGACAGCAGGTTTTTATCCGGGGCTGCTGTGGCTAGTCAATCGGACGCGTCCTGACAGTGTGGCTGCCGGGGTTGCACAGCGGTGCGAGGGTCGTTTGGAAAAAATACTCTATAATAGCGAAGCTGTAGACCATGATCTTGGCTTTATTTGGCTGCTCAGCGGTGTGGCCGCCTATCGGCTGACCGGAGATTTAGAGTCCAGAAGACGTGGGCTGTTGGCTGCCAATCTGCTGGCTGCCCGTTTTAACGTGAATGGCCGTTTTATTCGCGCGTGGAACTTCCCCTCGAAGGACATGGATACACGGGGCGTTGCGATTATAGACAGTATGATGAATCTACCCTTGCTTTATTGGGCTTCGGAGGAAAGCGGAGATCCGCGTTTTGCCGCTCTCGCTGTGCAGCATGCAGATACTGTAGCACGTGAATTTGTCCGTTCGGACGGCTCTATCGCACATGTAGTCGAATTCGATCCGGAGATTGGAAAAAAGGTCGCCGAGCATGGCGGACAGGGATTTGCTCCCGGTTCTGCCTGGGCACGCGGCACGGCTTGGGCTTTGTATGGTTTTACGCTTTCGTACGGGTACACGCGCGATTCGCGTTATTTGAAGGTGGCCGAGAACACGGCTGATTTTTTTCTATCCCAGCTGGGTGATGCTTGCCTGCCTGTGTGGGATTTTAGAGCAGAGGAAGAGCACCGCGGGGCATGGGATTCATCGGCTGCGGCAATTGCGGCCAGTGGTTTGCTGGAGCTGGCAAAATATTCGGCGCGTGCGGAGCATTTTACAGAAGCTGCAGAATCTATCCTCGAGGGCTTGCATCATACGTGTACAGCGTGGGGCGAGGAGCATGAGGGATTGCTGTTGAACGGGACCGTACATTATCCTGAGCAAAAATACATCAACGTTCCCATTATCTATGGCGATTATTTCTTTGTCGAGGCATTGGCAAAGCTGCGCGGTGAAGAAGGTTTGTTTAGTGTTGAATGCAAAAAAATATAGTGTATAAGCGTGCAAGAACGAACTCATATTTAATCGTCCTATAATTTGTCAGATTTACGGAATGAATTGTGAGACAGCGTGTGTGTAATTTTATTACATATACGCTGTTTTTTTATGCATGAAAAGGCTGGATTTATTTCGATGCCAAAGTACTACTTATAGGGGGTTAAAAGATTGTAGCTGCGCTTAAATTGTACTCAATCAGAGAAAAATGAATATATATAAGCTCTTAATTCCTATGAAAATTTTCATTTTGATGCATGGAAATAGGTCCTTTTACTTGTTTAAGAGCATTTGCTCGTAAATTGACAATATAGGTGGGTAACCGTATGATATCTTCTTGGATAAAGGGATAAACTGGATTTTAAATCTCATTTGCAAAAGGAGTCATACATATCATGACAGCAACAAGTGATAGTACAAAAAGAATATACGGAGGATTTTGGATAAGAACAGCAGCGTTTTTGATTGATCTGATCATCCTTACTGCCATAGTCCTTTTAGTAGGGGGCGCAATTTACATTATCCCAGATCTTCTGGGCATAAAGGAGACGGGTTTCATACAAGTACTGCTTATGTTGTGGCCGCTGATTCTTTGGCTCGTGCTACCATGGCTGTATTGTGGTTTATGGGAGTCATCGAAAGTTCAGGCTACACCGGGTAAGCTTGCGTTCTCTTTGGTTGTCGTGGACAAGGAAGGAAAACGCCTTGGATTTTTACACGCCTCAGGGCGTTATTGGATAAAGGCTATTTCTTTTGTAATTGCTCATATTATTTATATTGTGGTTGCTTTTACTGCCAAAAAACAGGGACTCCACGATCTTTGTACCAACACCTTTGTTGTACATAAAAAAGAATTGCAGCGATATGAGCAGCAATCGTCTTTTCTGTAAGTATTAGAGGAGATCACCAAAGCTTCTGTTTAATGCATATTCTTCAATTAACAAGAAACCAGCTAATGCTTGCAATACATTAGGTGGTTATTTGTTTTTTTATTTTGTTAATGTGTTTTACTTTTTTTGTCAGGAAAGCAAGACATTTTTCATTTATAAAATAACGATACTACGGTGGTGTGCAGCGTAGTGGAGGATTTGAATATGGAGAAGCGTAGCGTTCGCCTTTGCCATGGGATTCTTACCTTTTAAAGGTTTATGAAAATCTGAGAATCCCGGGGCAACAGCGATCGTAGGATCAAATGCTACACGTAGCGTCTCACTCAGACAAAAGTATGTCCCTTTATTTTAAAGGGATTCTTATAGCGAAATAAAAAATGTAAGCTGTTCTTACAGTTTTCATGTTCTTTTTAGCTTGTTTTGCGTTATAATGAAAGGATGCACATTATGAACGAATTGGAGGCACAGCCCGATTGACTACTTACCCTTTTGCCTTTGATCCGTCCAAGCCGTTTATTGAGCAGGCAAGTGACTGGATTGCGGATGTATTTTATGAAGTTTTGCCTGAAGTCGGCTTTGAGGTTCGGGATGAACAAATTTATATGGCATTCCAGCTAGAACGTGCCTATAAGGAAAAAAAGACCATTTTTGCAGAAGCAGGTGTGGGTACTGGTAAAACGCTCGTATACCTGCTGTACGCTATTGCATATGCCCGATACATGAGAAAACCGGCGATTATCGCCTGTGCGGACGAATCGTTAATTGAACAATTGGTAAAGCCGGAAGGGGATATTGCCAAGCTGGCACAGCATTTGAATCTGACGATTGATGCCAGATTGGGGAAGTCGCCGGATCAGTATATTTGTCTGAATAAGCTAGATGAAGTGCGAGGCGGACTGGATGAGGACGCAGATGTTTTCCGTGATATTTATCAGGAACTGCCGGATTTTGTTCATTTTCCAGATACGTTACAATCCTTTACTCCTTACGGGAACCGAAAGGAATATCCCGAGCTAACAGATGGACAGTGGAGCAGACTCGGATGGGATGTATTTCAAGACTGTCTCGTTTGCCATCAGCGGCATCGTTGCGGTCAGACGTTGTCTCGTGATCATTACCGTAAAGCGGCAGATCTGGTCATCTGCTCTCATGACTTTTATATGGAGCATGTATGGACCTACGAAGCGAGAAAGCGCGAGGGTCAGCTGCCGTTGCTGCCGGAGCACAGCTCTGTTGTCTTTGACGAAGGGCATTTGCTGGAGACAGCGGCACAAAATGCGCTTACCTACAAGCTTAAGCACGCTCAGTTTGAATCTATAATTACCCGATTGCTGGAGGGAGAAGTACGGGAATCTTTGGCAATGACGATCGAAGATGCGATCTCCCAAAGTGAGGCTTTGTTCGCTGCGCTTGATAAGAACAGTCAGCCTGTACAGGGTTCTAATCGCAAGGAGTTCATTCTGAATGAGTCACTGATTCGAGAGGTAAACCGCTTTGGTGAACTGATCGGCACGATCGAAGAAGAGCTTGTATTTGAAAGCGGGCTATTCTCTTTGGATGAGTATCAAGTCAAAATTGTGGAAGAACATTTGGAAATGATTCAAACCGCGTTGGCTTTGTTTAAGCGTCCTGAACTTCTCATTTCGTGGGTGATGGAGGATCAGGATGGATTAACGCTTGTGGTTATGCCGAAGATGGTAAAAGAGATTCTCAAAGAACGAGTATTTGCCCAGCATATACCGATCGTATTCTCTTCAGCTACACTTTCCGTAGAGAGCTCTTTTGACTATATGGCGCAGAGTCTCGGTATTAAAAATCCGCTAACGTTTTCTGTTGCTTCACCTTATGACTACAGCGATCAGATGCAAGCTGCCCTGTACCCGTTGCAAGCGGGGGATGATCCAATTCCGAGAGCACTGGCACTGCTGGAGAAATCACAGGGAAGAGCGCTTATCCTGTTTCCTTCACAGGAAGAACTGGCTGCATTCCAGACGGGTCTCGTTGCCTACCCGGAGGCGTCTGCCTATCGTTTTCTGTACGAAGGTTCGGCTGAAATCAGCCATCTGATCTCAGCTTTTCAGAATGATGAGGAAAGTGTGTTGTGCGCTGTTACATTATGGGAAGGATTGGATATTCCTGGACCTTCTCTGTCGCACGTCATTATCTGGTCACTGCCATTTCCTCCGAATGATCCGGTTTTTACGGCTCTGCGCAAGGATGCAGCAGATCCGTTTATTCAGATAGATATGCCTCACATGGCACTTAGACTCAGACAAGGCATAGGGCGTTTAATTCGCTCGCGTAATGATCGGGGCTGGATATCCATCATGGGCCAGGATTTGAGTCGTCAAGAAGTACGAACACAAGTTGAACAACTACTGCCTGCGGGCGTAGAATGCACCGTAATTGAAGGAAACCCGGGGGGAATAAAAACATGTTGAACTTTACAACGTACACAGTAGATCAGATTAAAGATGCTTTTGGTATTTTGACTGGACAGCGTTATGAATTTATCATTGATGTAGAGGTAGAGGAGGACGACGAGCTATACACTGAAAACGGACTGTATATCCGTTGTCTTTATTTAGTAGACGAAGAAAAGACGGGACTGCTAAAGTATGAATTAATTGAAAAAGTAACGAATCGTTACATTGATCTTGAACTTGAAGATGATGAGTTGCAAGCTGTTGAGACCTTCTGTAAAGAACATGTACAGGATGAAACAGTGAAGTAATAGTATAGAACACTTAGCTAGCAAAGCTGGTATATAGCAAACATATAATGAAGATATCAAGGAGTCCTGACATGATCAGGCTCCTTATTTTTATGGCCATTGAAGAGAACTTATTTGCTTTAGCGCAGTCTATCCCACACATTCACCATAAACAGCATAGTCCCCCCGGCGAGTAACACCCATCCTATGACGATCCAAACTCCAGCCTCTGGAACCTTGTAATTTTCACCTATAATCGCCAATATCAACACGGGCAGACCGATATTATGCATCCAAAAATGGATATGTGCCAGAATAGTAACTGAAAGTGCAGGAAAGGTCACATAGATCAGACCTATAATTCCAAGTGCAATCCAACCCAGCAAATGGGTATGAGACTGAACATTGGACAGGCTGTAATCACCCGACACGCCAATAATTACACTAAGCAGCACACTAAGGGCAAAATATACGGCAGCTATCTTCAGAAATTGATTTCCCATATATGAACTCCTCCTTATGTTGCACAAGGATATTTTGTGACATCTTCTCTATGATATCGAGCAAGTAGGCAGGGGGTGTGGGTATTGTGACTGGTCCATTTGACAAAAGCTTCAAATACACATAAAATCTTATTGCATCAATACTTACCGTATTACTGTGTTTTCTCGGAGATGATAGCGAACTTCTCCGACAATAGGCGTTAATTTTTGACCATTGGTTTATTTTGGATTCGCCATTAAAAGGAGCTTGAAATTATGAATGTATATCAAAATACCCTTGAACTCATCGGACGCACGCCATTAGTGGAGCTGAACAGCTATTCTCTACCGAGAGGAATTCGCCTGTTTGCGAAGCTGGAGTTTATGAATCCCGGCGGCAGCGTTAAGGATCGGGTGGGGAAGGCTCTAATTGAAAAAGCATTAAAAACAGGTCAGCTGAAGCCAGGGGGGACATTAATTGAAGCAACAGCAGGCAACGCAGGTATTGGTCTTGCGATGGCAGCGCTTCATTATAATATCTCGGTTATTTTTGCTGTGCCTGAGAAGTTCAGCCAAGAGAAGCAGGACCTGATGAAGGCATTGGGAGCACGCATCGTTCATACCCCGACAAGTGAGGGGATGAAAGGAGCTATCGAAAAAACAAAAGAATTGGCTACTGAAATAAAAGATGCATACTTGCCACGGCAATTCAGTAATCCGGATAATCCCGAGGCATACTATACGACAATGGGACCTGAAATATGGAACGATCTGGACGGAAAAGTGGACGTATTTGTGGCAGGTGCAGGCTCGGGGGGAACGTTTATGGGAACCTCGCGTTATCTTAAGGAACAAAATGCAGCCCTTAAAACGGTCATCGTGGAGCCAGAAGGGTCCATTTTGAATGGCGGCGAGTCAGGCCCACATAAAACGGAAGGAATTGGCATGGAATTAATCCCTGAATTTGTGGATAAAGGATATTTTAATGCCATTCACACCATTAGCGATGTCGATGCTTTTGACCGTGTCAAGGAACTGGCTGCACGTGAAGGTCTTCTCGTTGGCAGTTCTTCAGGGTCTGCTTTACATGCCGCTTTACTGGAAGCAGAAAATGCACCGGATGGCGCACATATTGTCACCATTTTCCCGGATAGCAGCGAACGTTATCTGAGCAAAAAAATATATGAAGGCGGGATATAAAATGAAACGCAAAACAAAACTGATTCACGGCGGGCTTCCTACCGATCCCCATACAGGCGCAGTTAACGTTCCTATTTATCAGGTAAGCACTTATGAGCAAGAGGAAATTGGCGTCCATAAGGGATACGAATATTCGCGTACAGGCAATCCGACCCGGTTTGCTCTGGAGGAGCTGATCAAGGATCTGGAGGAAGGAAAGCGTGGTTTTGCTTTCGGTTCGGGTATGGCAGCCATTCATGCGGTATTTTCACTATTTAACGCAGGGGATCATATTTTGCTGACCGATGATGTATACGGAGGCACCTACCGTATTGTAAGCAAAGTGCTCAGCCGTATCGGAATTGAATCCACATTTGTGGATACGACTGACCTGGAAGCCATCTCCAAAGCAATTCGTCCGAATACGAAGGCATTGTATGTCGAAACGCCAACGAACCCGCTTTTGAAGGTTACTGATATCCGTGCTGTTTCGGAGCTTGTAAAAAAACATGATCTTTTACTGATCGTCGACAACACATTTGCTACCCCTTATTGGCAGACGCCAATTACACTTGGGGCTGATATCGTCATTCACTCTGCTACCAAGTATTTGGGCGGCCACAGCGATGTTGTAGCCGGTCTGGCTGTTGTGAACAGCGACGAGCTGGGAGAACAACTGCATTTTCTGCAAAACGCCATTGGTGCTATTCTGGGCCCGCAGGATTCTTGGTTATTGATCCGCGGTATTAAAACATTGGGTCTGCGTATGGAAGCGATTGAGCAAAATGCGAAGGAAATTGCAGCCTTTTTGGAAAAACATCCGAAGGTTAGCAAAGTGTACTACCCTGGATTGGAAAGCCATGCACAACATGAACTGTCCAAAACCCAGGCTGAAGGCTTTGGCGGCATCATTTCCTTTGATGTAGGTAGTGACGCTGACGCGGTTGCACTTTTGAAAAAGGTGAAATATTTTACACTAGCTGAAAGCTTGGGAGCGGTTGAAAGTCTGATTAGCGTTCCGGCACGTATGACGCACGCCTCTATTCCGGTAGAACGTCGTGCAGAGTTAGGCATTACCGAAGGTTTGGTACGGATTTCGGTTGGGATTGAAGATCTGGAAGATTTGATCGAAGACTTGCAGGCAGCATTGTAAGAAAATAATCGTAATGATCAAGAGAGGTAGCTGAGGCTGCCTCTTTTTTTGTTTTTTATCATAGCTACTTTTTTGAGAAGAACAGAGGAGTACGTAGAGGTAATAACGAATAGTTTTATATAGTTCAATTGAATGTTAAACGGGATATAACCGCGACTACGTCTCTGAGGAAACAAAAACCTGGAGGGGGAATGTTATGAGGTTCACACATCTGGAAAAAGCAACAACTGTGCTGTCGGATCATCCGGTACGTCTGAGGTCTGCTTATGCAGTCGGTCCGGTCATGCTCCCGGAAAATTGCGGTGTGGGCAGGGAATGGTCCAATTATTTTGCCCATGAGGATTGGAATTTGGAAAAGGCTTGTGGTGAAGAAGGAATAGAGCTTTCAGCCGGAGGAAAGGCAGCGTGCCGATTACTGACCGAGCTAGACCCTCGGACTGCGGAACTGAATCTAGGTGTTTTTCCGCCTTTGGCCGAACAAGAAAGGCTTTTGCTGGTTTCAAATCTTCGTTGTACGGCTGGACAGGAAGTGATTTTCAGACCCTTTGAAGGAACGGGACAAATTTGGATAGATGGCACACTGGTATATGCGGAATCCGGTCCTTTTCGCTTGTATCTGGAGGAAGGCGATCACACGGTAGTTATCATTGCTGCGTTTATTCCTGAGGAGGCCCGCTCTATTCGTATCAGTGGAAATCAGGTATGCAACGAACCAGATGTGGCAGAACTGCATCGTGAATTTGTAGAGCGTAATATACGTTTTCATATGGCATGGCTAGAGGTTGAGAAAAGTGCTGGCAGGGAGGGTGAAGACAACCCGATCTTATTTTATTTACTGCGTAAGGATCGGATAGATCTTCCCTTAGATCAAACGTTATGGGTCGAGGTAACGAATGATGAAGGCATGAAGCTGGATCGCTTTCCAGCACATTGGGAGCAGGAGCAAAGCTATGACTGGGATGAGGAAAAGGCCAGGAATACGGGAATGCTGCACTTCACCGTTACATATCGGGATCATGAGGCTGTGGAGCATCATTTTGTGTATTCGGCACTTGTGCGGCCTTTGTCAGTCGTCGTGGAGGGCTTGCAGGAAGAGTATGACCGGTACATTCAAGCCCGCGCTATAGATATTCTTCCTTCTGCGCAGAAAATACAAATAGAGGGCCTGCTTGAGGAATTAAAAAGGTTAACGGATTTGCCGGAAGATCCTTTTGAAATCTGGGATTACCGGATTGTGCGTGAATATATCAAGCTATTAAAACAGATCTTCACTAATGGACATACCGAACAGTCACAGCCCCCATCCTTACTTCAAGAAGAACACATTTTTTTGTCTAATGACGGAATTGGGGAAGGATTTTTTGTCTCCCGCTTGGACAATAGTTTGCAACGCTATACCATTCAGCTTCCCAGAAGCTACTCGACTGACCGACAGTATCCTCTGATCGTCCTGATGCCAGGCAAGCGATATGAGCTGGGTTTGCCGGATTTTCAGAATCGAGGTTTTGGGCAAGGCTGGGAAGAGGAAGCTATATTTGTTACTTTTTCATGCCGTGGTGTAACGTTGGGCAGTTATATTGGAGAAGCTGCTTTTTTGGAGGCGCTGGATGTCATACTGCAAGCATACCGAGTGGACGAAGAGCGGATCTATCTGACGGGTTATTCGAACGGAGCATATGCTGCCTGGGCGATGGCACAGGCTTATCCTTCTCGGTTTGCGGCTATTGCGGTTATCTCTGGAGCGCCACATCCTAAGCATCTGATAAATCTGTTGAATATGCCAATATTGAATGTATGCGGAGATCAGGATTACTTATTTGCACAAGCATACACAGCCCCTGTAACAGAGCTTCTATCTGATCATTTTAGAGGTGTTGTAGAGCGGCAGTCTAATCACTGGGATACGCATGAGCTGAGACTTCTGGACGGCGTACTGGGTTGGCTTATGCAATGGAGAAGAGATGTCGTACCTCAGCGTATTGCCTATCGGACGGAACGGGGGAGACATAACCGGGCTTACTGGCTGGAACTGACGCGAATGGATGAAAATGAGGAATATGCTGAGTTGTACGGTGAAATGAGTGCCACAGGTGAGTTGGATATCGAGGCGGTTCACGCCGAAGAATTTATCATTCATCTTTCTCAAGAGGTCATGCCCTTGGAGCTGGCCCAGGTTCGTATCGGAGCCCGTATTTTCGTGTTGGACTTGCGGGAATACAGCCGCTTTCGCTTTGTTAAAACACAGTCACATAAACGCCCCTCACCTGAATACCGTTTGATTGCCGAACGGGAGGAAGAAAGCAGTGGATGCTTTACAAAAGAATCGGATGCCAAAATGAAAACGGTGGGCTCGAAAAGCGTTGGAAGAAACGTTTTGAGCCACGGTATGGGTGTGCTTGACGTTTATATGGATCGTCTTCACATTGTCCTTCCATCCAGCTATGCTACACCGGAGGAAGAGCAGGCGGTGAGACGGACGGCGAACGCCTTGGCTAGCCCACGAACAGCAACTTGGAATCCGTATATCGGTGTTCATTATCCCGTGGTGTCTTCTAATGATATTACGGAGGAAGCACTGGCTGATAGCAACGTGATTTGTATCACTTCGGGCTTGTCCAGACATGAGCTGCTTCAAAAGCACCAGGCCGATCTGCAAATTACATGTACGGAGGAAGGGTATACATTGGGCGACGACTTTACGGCAGGCGAGTATTGTCTGTCATATATTCAACCTAGCCCATGGTCTGCAACCCAGCAAATGCTTGTTGTAGCGACCAATTCACCCCGTATACTGGGTAAAAACCTATTTATGCGCAGACTAATTATGCCTGGATATTTTAATGGTCTACACCCATATTTGAATAAAGAGATTATTGTGTATGATAGCAAGGGTGTGCGTGCTCTTAACTTTACTTCCATTCGACATGCGCAGCAAAAACTGCAAGGCCAATAAAAAAGATAACAATGTTATAATAATCCATAATTAAAAAAACCGTCTGGAGGCACGTTGGCGATCCTGACGGTTTTTTGCTGCTTTATTGCAGTGGTTTGTCATGGTAATGACGTCATATATAGAAGGGCGTTAGGACAGATCAGTTTTTATACTGCTCCATCAGGTACATGATCTTTACTTCATCGGCCAAATCTCCAAAGGGTTCTAACGGATTCTCTTGAATGATATGATATAAACGCTGGACTCGTTCCTTTGGCAGTTTGCGTACATATCTGGAAATGAAAGCGGCATGGGTGACTACGTAGCGCTTTTTACGGACAGCTGCACTGGCTACGCGGACGAGAATATCTTCGCCCCCTGCCAATTCCAGAATTCGGCGTTCATAAAAGACTACGTATCGGAATGTCCGGTCCTTGATCAGCTCACGATTGAGTCTGGCAATCTCTCCGATATATCTGACCATAAGCGGCTCGAAGCTCTTGATCAGGAGGGGATCGAGCGTTAATTCCATGTCTTTGCGGAGAACGAAAGATTGCAGCAGGGCGACCTGCTGGAGCCTTATCCGATCATTGTGAATGAGTACAGCCATCTCACGCAGCATTTCATAGGAGACACGCTCACTGAGTTGCCGCAGGGCAACCGCGTTTTTATGATTAATGTTTAGTCCTTCCTGGATCTGCTCTATACGACCTCTGAACAGACGTATAAGCTGCCTACGCTGTTCATAAGGATAAATACCCTGCTGTAGAAGCACTAAGGGCAGCAGAAGAAGCGCACCGACGATACCGCACAAAAGCATTTGTTGCGGTGAGTGGCCGAAAAAGACAGTAGCGGCCAGCAATATGACACTGACAGCAAGGTCTTTACGAAAATAACGTTTGGCTCTGAGTCTGGCATATTGCTCTACAGGAACTAGTGTATCCCGACCACATGATGTGCACTTTTCTTCCCAAAGGGCGGTAAATTGCCCACAACGCTTGCAGACTCTTAGCTTTTGGAAGGCGTGCTCTGTGCGGGTAAATGGGCGAAATTGTACAGCTTGTTTGGAACTATTCATTGCGTTCACTTCTCCGGTTCAGCAGTGCTAGAAGCTCGGTGTCGATTTGTGTAATCGACGGGGCCCGTTTTTTATGTATATAGTAAATTAGTGATTTGATGGCGACAAAAAGAAACATAATCGCCAGACATCCGTATGAGATCATAGTGTACTTCCTCTTTCTACTTGGATTTTTATTTCAATATTTTACATGGGCGGGTTTCGCTACTGTCATTTTTGTCGTATAAAGGAGAAGGCTGGTGCCCGATTGCCCTTGTTGGGGTATAATTATATCATTACTGCAGGATATTGGTAAAATCACGCGGTATAACAGGCTTTTTGGTTGGATTCAGACCATTCGGGCAGTATTTTCAGCTGGCGCTCATGTAAAACTCATTATAATTTAATAGTAGGGGAGTACAACTGTAATTTAGAATGAGAATTAACTGGCAAAGGGGTACAAGCGATGTTTAGTAGAGACAGAAAATGGTTTTTGGTCATCGGAATCATATGTACAATGATCATGACCTCGATTTTGGCATGGCAGCCACAGATGGCGAATGCCGCTTCACCCTCTGCTTCTAAGGTGGATGCGGTGCTGGTCGTCGATGTAAGTAATTCGATGAACACCAGTGATCCTGGGAAAATTGGCAATGAAGCCATGAAAATGTTCATTGATATGCTGTCGACCCAAAATGACAAAGTCGGGATTGTAGCATATACGGATGTCGTACAGCGCGAGAAAGCCTTGCTTAATATTACATCCGAAGCGGATAAGCAGGAACTGAAGACGTTTATTGACGGACTGAACCGGGGGGCGTATACTGACACCTCCGTGGGTGTCAAGGAAGCGATCCGCATTTTGCAAGATGGTAAAACAGCTGGACATGCGCCTATGATCGTCATGCTGGCCGACGGTAACAACGATTTTAATAAGACGACAGGCAGAACCGAAAGCCAATCCGATCAGGATATGGCACAGGCTGTAGCTGAGGCTAAGAATAGCGGCGTTCCAATCTACACCATCGGCTTGAATGCAGATGGAAAGCTGAATAAAAACAAGCTCGCCGACATAGCGCAGCAAACGGGCGGCAAATCTTTTATTACAAGCTCAGCGGATGACCTGCCGAAGATTTTGAGTGAAATTTTCGCCAGCAATTTGAAGTTGAAAGTGGTGCCTTTGCAGTCCATTACGGCAAACGGCGACTATCAGGATGTAACGGTAACCGTACCGAACGATAGTGTGCTGGAGGCTAACATTTCGATCATGTCCTCAAAACCGGTGGATGCGAGACTGATAGACCCGTCGGGCAACACCAAGCCAATTCCTTCGAGCGATGTGCTGCTGTCCAAGTCCAAAAGCTACTCGCTGATTAAACTGCTTAAGCCTGTGGCTGGTGACTGGAAGCTCCAAGTCAAGGGAGTCCAGCAGGATCAGATTGATATTAATCTGGTGTTTAACTATGATCTGGAGCTGAAAATGGACGCACCGTCAGCCAAATCATACAAAAAAGGCGATGCAGTTCAAATTCGTTCCTACCTGACAAGCAATAGCCAGCAGCTCCAGGATCAGGAATTATATGCGAATATGAATGCTGTTCTGAAGGTCAAGGATCTGGATTCCGGTACAACGAATGAGGTGCCGTTAACCAATGCAGGGGATTCTTTTACCGGTTCCTATACGATTCCAGATGAGCATGACTACGAACTAACCGTTAGAGCAGAGGAGAAGAGCTTTTACCGTGAAACACAGCCTGTAACCATCAGTGCTAAAGCAGGGGCGACGAGCGGTACGAATACGGGCACGACGCAGCCAACAACACCTGCTGAAAAGTCCAAGCTAATGCCACTCATTCTTTTAGGGCTGGGACTGCTCGTTCTGCTGGTTGCCGCGTATTTCATCTGGAAGGCTGTCAAAAAGGCCAACCGTGGCTTTGTCGGTCAAATCGTACTGGAAATCCGGGATGAGAACACCGGCGAAAAAACGTATCCGCAATACAAGAAGCTGAACACCTTCCGGGGCAAATTTAATCTGCACCAGTTGCTGCAACTGGCACCGGAATTTGCTGGAACCGACAAGGTCGTGTTCACACCAGCCAATCAGGATCGTATTATTGTGCGCAGTACCCCCGAGATTACGATTGAAAAATCCGGACGGGCTGTAGACACAGGCAACGGTCTTGAACTCAAAAATGGTGATCGTCTGACGATCCCGTTAGCCAGTGTGGACAAAACCATTTTACTGGAGTTTATTTCAGTAAACAGCTAAACGAACCCTTAGGAGGTCATATCTATGAAACCAGTAGTTAGAGAGCATATCCAACAATTAGACGTATCACTCGGCGGAGGGATCGTAAGCGATAAGATCAGAGTTGATACAATTGATAATCCTATTTTAATTATCGGACTCGGAGGTACGGGGATTGATGCCCTTCTCCGCTTGAAATATCAAATTAACCGTAGATTCAAGCTTCCAGCAGATCCGATTTCCAAGAAAAAGAGCGATAAACCGGACAATGTGGAATTTCTCGCTTTTGAAACGAATGAACAAGATCGCAACAAAAAATACAAGGGGATTGGTTTGGACCCTATCAATGAGTTTGTATTGCTGTCCAATGCGGAAATCGGTGGATTGCTGCAAAACCGCAGCATTCTTGAGCCGTACATTACCGATTGGCTGTCTCCCGAACTAAGCATTACCGATGGTATGAATGGTGCGGCAGGGGTGCGGCAGGCAGGACGATTGCTGCTGTTCACCAAAATCAATCAGGTCGTACAAAGCATTGACAAAAAAATCAAAACCCTGTCTGAAGGCACCAACAAGAAGCTTATGGTGTTCCTGCTGTCCGGTTTGTCCGGCGGTACAGGAAGCGGTACCTTCCTCGATATTTCATATATCGTCCGAGGAATTATTGAGCGCGACTATGGCTCTGCAGGCGTAGACCGTGTAAATACATTAGGTTATCTGTTTACACCAGATATTAATTTGGCGAACAAAAGCCTGAGCGAGCATACCCGTGAATATATTAAAAAGAACGGCTATGCTGCACTAAAAGAACTGGACTATTGGATGAATGTAGATAGCCGTGGTGAACGTTTTAAGCAGCAGTACGGCAACATTTTGACCGTGAACTCGCCGCTTCCACCGTTTAATCTGTGCCACCTCATTTCGGCCACGAATACGGAAGGCAAGCTGTTGGAAAATGCTTATGATTACTGCATGAATGTCACCGCTGAGAACATCACTAACTTTATGGCGAGTGAGGAAAAACAGTCGGGCGAAGAGTTTGCCATTCATGACTATATCAGCAATATCCGTACCAACATCGCACAAATGAATAAGGCGTATCCGGCAAACTACGATTACAATATTATCGGGGCTTCCTCGGCGGTACTGCCAATGGAGGAAATGACGACATATCTGGCCTATCGAATGTTTGGCAAAATGTCCAAAATGTTCGAGCAATCGCCAAATCAAGAGGATGTAGAGAAGTTTGCCCGCAAGCTGGGCGTGGATCTGGATAGCATGATCAAAAACTTTGAATCCCGTGTACCTGAGCCACTTCCGGGCTTTGAAAACAGTGAACGGTTAAGTTATAGCAATGTCGTTAAAATGCAAGTGGTCAATATGGATACCGAGCTGGAGCAAACGTTCCTGACGCGTGCTCGTGAAGAGTATATCAAAGCGAAGAAGCAGCTTCCTGGGGAAATTACAGGACAGTTTACGGATCAAATTCGCCGGATGTTTCTCCATCCTGAGCAAGGGCCGTTTTATGTATCCCGCATGATTTATACTGAAAAAGGATTTAGCTTGCTGAAAATGCTGCTTTCATATGTTGAGACGTTGCGTGAATCACTGCACCGTATTCCAACGGACATTGAATGGGCACGTGAGCAGGCGAACGAAAAGCTGGGCGATGCCAAGAGCGCATTTGTGTCTAAGGATAAAAAGAAAAATGCGTACATTGAAGCGAAAATTAATGAATATTGGCTGCGGGCTGATGTGGAACGTACAGAGCAGCTCATTGAATTTTATGAAGACCTGTATGACTTGTTGAACAAGGAAAATAGCCGCATTTATAATGTATTTACTGAAATTTTGAACGCGCTGAGCGCAATTTTCGAGAAGAATGGCGATCTGCTGATTAACGGCGAGGAACAGTCCGATCACAAAGGTAACAAAACGTACTATTGGAATCTGGTAAGTGTACCGGATATTTCTGAAGTTGTGACCAAGCTACTGGATAACCGCAACGGTGATGATTTGATTCGTGATTTTGCCCAAGAATTGCTCGAAAATTCAGATCAATGGGTGAAGGATCAGGATATGGACATCATCAGCTCAATCTCCAATTTCTTGACTGATAAGTTCGGTGATCTCATTACCCGTTCCATGGAAGATTTCCTCGTCATGAAATACGGGCAAGATGAAGCCATTGAAAAATTTGTGGAGCGCTACATTGCGAGCAAACTAGATGAGGAAGCTGTACCTGTGTTTCATCTGAGCAATAGCTCTGGCAACTTGTACTTCCCGTCATGGGGATTCGTTTCAGTACCTGTACAGTCACCTAGTATCCTGAAAGGCGTTCGCAATTATCAAAATAATGCAATTGGCAAATCACACTTTACTATTAAAGAGAGTGAAGTTCGTAACCGGATTTTCTGGCTCAATACGCGTAATGGTGTTCCTCTGTTTGTATATACGCCGCTCAAAGTGTATGAAGAAAGCTATGAAAAAACGATTCTTGACCGCGAAGGTATTGGCCGCCATCTGGTACAAACAGGTCAGAACAACTGGACTAATCTGCCGTCGCCGATTCCTGAAAAGTCATGGGGCGAAACTTACGTCAATTCGCGTGTGCAAGCTTACAATGCCCGCATTCGTAATGACTTTGACCGTGCCAAGTCACTTGGCGTGATTCGGGAAAAGGATGTCGATCAAAATACGAGCAGCCGCTTCACTGTAATCCGTTCACATGCGCTAGATCTGAATGCGATGCTGGCAGGCTATGATATGCGCTTGCAGGAATCCAAGCCGAATTTGGGTGAGGTGAAAAGAGCATGGTCTGAGTTGAAACGTCTGCTGGCTGAAGGGCTGGAGCAGGCCGGAAGCAAGGACATCTTTGGCAGCATCAATGAAGAGATGGCGAAGGAAAACCTGATCCGTTCACCAGAGTTAACACAGGTGGTTCGTGAAGAACTGGCGAAATATACACAAATTGAAGCGAAAGCAGCTGAACTGGAAGCTTTGCTGGGCAAATATCAGGATGAAGAAAAATGGCTGGATCAGTTCATTCAGGCACTCTATACGGACACGATTACGAAAAAAGGTGCTTTGTACGTCTATGATCGTGACGAAGAGGAAGAGGCTTGGGAGCCGTTTGCCAATGTCATGAAGAGCCGTAATTATGTGGAGTTTGAAGTGTTTACAAACTTCCGTGGTTTGGAAGAAAAGAAATTTGCAGCTCTAATGCGTAAGGCCGATCGCCGTGATGCTGTATTGACTTCATCTGAGGATATTACACCACTGCTGTCGAAGCTGGATGAACTGGCTGCAACTTACACAGAGGCCCGCAATCAATTGGAATATGAAAAGGTGGAGCTGGCTAACGGAGCAGAACTATATGCATTTTATGCTCAAATGGCTGGAAAATTAAACGACATCCGCAGAAAGTTGAAATAAAGTATGAGAGAGCAGCTGTTACGTTATGCGGCTGACTATGCAGCCGCAGAGGACCAATTAATCGGAAGCGGAGATGGACGCAGCAGCATCCATTTCCCGTCCGTGTTTCTTTTTATCGGTGATCGCATGAACCCGGTGATGAACACCATTGCAGATATCAACCGGACCAAGTGGGATAACAGCACGGGAGTAACGTATATTCAGATCCGCTCGCAGGAAGAACATACAGCTGTAGATCGTTCGGTGGATGCTATTGTGCATACGATAGCGGTACCGGAGGAAAGTGGCCACCAAACGATACGCCGTGACTTGCACCAGGCTTTTTATACACATGAATCGCAGCTAATTGAGCTTAACACTGCGTTGCGCCGGGCTAGTGGACATCTGGCAGATTACGGTCGGTTGTATTCTTCGTTCGAGCGTGTCCATTTGTCGATCTTGACGACAGCGGATGACCCCATGAACGTATTAATCCCTGAAATTACGCTGTTGGCGGAGTATATTTTTGCACAGTCTTTTAAATCGGTACAAATGGATCTGTATGTGTTGGTGAATGAAAGCGATCAGGCTGTCCAATTCGGCTACAGTAGTGCAACGTCCGTTGCTTTCATGCGGGAGCTGGACTATATCCAGAGTCCAGAGTATACGTTTACGGCACCGCTTCATATGACCGAGGACAAATTGACCATTCCAGTAACCCATGCTCCATCACCGTTGTTCGACCTCGTCTATGTGCTGTCCGACAAGAACGAACGCGGCGTAACGGTGCCCAATAGCCTGCGAGAAAGCTGTGACATCATTTGCCATATTCAGCTTCTTAAAAATCGCTATCAGGCAGGAGATTCCTATCGGTCACAGGATGGGGGGTACAACAATACATCGTTTAAAAACAACATCATGACGGAATCCGGGCGGCAGGGTTATGTGTCGGCTGGATTTTCCCGAGTAAACCGTCCTAACCAGTCAATCGCACTTACGGTGCTGTATCACTTTTATGTGAAGCTGTTAGAGCGTATGAGAACAGAGCAGGAGTGGGACATACGCGATAAGCTGAATTATTTTGGGTTAGATGCTGCTGAGCGCGGTCGCACGCGAAATGATCTCGTTCCTGGTAATGAAGCGATCACGGATATGAGCGCACTGATGACCAGCGGAGCCAGCTACGGCTCGTTGAAGCGAATGACATTACGTGAGGCGGAGGAAGCCTTGTTTGGTCAGGGCTGCGAAGCCTTTTTCCGCGATAACTGTGAACGGATTGTGCACAAACGGTTGGGAGATTTTCAGGCGGAATCAGGTCTACAGTCGGCTGTGAATGCAGCTGCCAAGGAATATCCTGAAATCGGCTTATTCGAGTTGACAGACTGGACGGATGAAAATAAAACAGGGAATGTGCTTACAGCCATTCGTGGACTGATTCGGGATACATCCAATGACTTGCAGATTAGTGCCGCTGAACTGGACACCCTGTATAGCGGGCGAGTGGAGGACCAACCTTTTCAACGATTGCCACTCATGGATAAGCACAATGTGCGCAGCTTGATTCGTTACCTGACCGAGACGGTTTACGGGCACAAACTGCACATGCTGCGAATCCAAGCCGATTTGGAGCTGCTTCGCCGCTATGAACTGGCACTAGAAAAATGGCATGCACAAGCGAAGCATATTACAGTACAGCTTTCCAGCCTGGAGCGTGAACTGCATCAAGCTGCAACGGACAGTATCCGGCAGGCCGATAGTTACACAGGTCAAAACCTGTTCGAGTATTACGAGCGTGTGACGGAGGATGTCATGCGTGAGCTGGAAAGCAAGCGGGGAAAATCTATATTCTTTGATACCCGGCATATGGGGCCTGTATCCGGATTGCTGGACGGGGGCCTGTCTGCATTGGTGGATCGACTCACGCAGACCTGTCGCACCTTGATTCTCAGTTCACAGCCGTTTAATCAGACCTTCGAAGAAGAATTATTGCGGCGTGCCAATGTAGCTGCTGCATATGAAAATCGGCTGGTCGTTCCGAAGGATGAGCTGTTTAAAAAACTGTATCAAACGTTAGAGGAACATGGCGGAATTAACATACGTTTGCTCGACTATACCCATGAGCATCGGTATGAAGAAAAGTACTTCTTTGGTGACTACGAAGGCGAATTTCTTCCTTATGCGATGGAGGTGGACATTACTTCGCGTATTTACAAGCTGGGTTTTGTACATGAGCGTCGCAGTAGCGGGGTGGAAAAGCTGCATTTGATGGGCGGCTTCCATCTGGAGGATCTGATGGTTTACCGCAACGGCAAAACGTATTATGAGACATATACTGCGAATGGTTTCGTGTTTCACGGAATCGACGTGGACCGGTTGCCGGAATTGCGGTAACCACATATTCATCCTACTTTATGATGGAAGGAAGCAACGATTCTTATGAAGCAGCGTAAATTTAACGTTCTCCTATTGCTGTTCGGCTTGCTGGGCGCTGTAGTAGGCTTCATCTTGGGAGAGCTTATTCTTCACAAATTGATAGGGCACTGGCCGCATATCGTCGTGATCGGGCTGTATTTTGGCATCATGGCCCTGTGCATTGGCCTAGGTTGTCTGATCGGCGAACTAATTTCGCCACAGTTAAATGGACACTCATGGCGGCAGCGCTACTCCGGGTTATCCTGGAAGTTACTGGTGCCTGCAACGCTGGTGATGTTGTTCGTGGCAGGTCTGCTATTGGAGTTGGGCTATCAGGTTAACCCTGAAGGGCGCAAGAGCGTACAGGACCTCGTGCTAGTGATTGATAATTCCGGGAGTATGCAGCAAACAGATCCTGATAATGAACGCCTAACGGCTGCCAAGAGTCTGATTGGCCAAATGGATGGAGACAAGCGGGTAGCCATTGTTTCATTTGATTCTACTGCGCAGTTGGTTCAGCCGTTTACTCCCATTCGCACAGATGCAGAGAAGCAAGCAGTTTATTCCAAAATTGATAGTATGCAGACTATAATGTCAGGCGGTACAGAGATCGGACTTGCTTTGGATGAGACGATCAAGGAGATTGAAACCCAAGGCAATGCAGAAAAAGGTTCTCTCGTTATTATGCTCTCTGACGGCTTTAGCGAGCTGGATACCCAGACAGCATTGGCTCCTTATATTGCCCGCCAGATTCCGATTAATACGATCGGGCTGAAGCTGGCAGAGTCGGATGGTATAGCCTTATTGCAAAATATTGCTGACCTGACAGGCGGAACTTATTCTAATGTAGCCAATGCCCAAGGACTTACTCAGGCGTTCGGTAAAATATATAACAAAATCGGTGATCGCACACTGGTAACGGAGCGGACAGGTGAGTATGCCGACAGTCTGTATTTTGCCATTTATCGCGTAACGGCTCTGGTCATTATCGGCGCTCTATTGGGATTAGCTCTTGGGCTGATGTTTGATAACCGTTTTCTCGCGCGGAATTTTGCGATTGGAGGAGTCCCGGCAGGCTTGCTCGCTGGCTTTATTTTGGAAAAGGGATTATCTGGCTCACCTATAGGCGACTTGATGATTCGTTTGGTGGCAGCGCTCGTACTGGCGGCCCTTATTGCTGTCTTTTCGCTTGTTCTGCCAATTGCGGAAAATACTCGCCGATCTTCCGGTGGAGGAAGTCAGGGTACGCCGTCAGGACGCCGGAGAGGGGCACCGGAAGCCCCGACGCGCAATCGACGCAGCAGTGGATTTTAGAACAGGAGGCTGGAACTTATGCAGTATAGGGAAGCACAGCCCGGTGATCCTGTTATTTCGGAGCTGAGCCACAAAATTGACGACAACCGGGTTGTGTTACGCTGGCAGTGGCCTGAGGGCGCAGCCGTGGTATATATTGCGAAACAATCAGCCGATGCAGGTGTGAATGGGCAAAATGAGGGTGAAGTTTTACCGCCTTTTTCAAGCCTAAAACTTTTTACACGCGAGGAGTATAAGGCTGCTGGCAGCTATCGTGACCGAATTGAAGGCATTGGACGCGTACGGTATACCGTGTATCCGGCTGTTCGGGAGGATGGAGACACTTACGTGATCCGTCAGCAAGACGGAGCCAACCAACTGGAGTTGAGTACGGGGAGGGCTAAAATCAGATATGCGGTTCACCATAAAAAAAGCTGGTTTCGCAGCCGCAAAACCGTCCAGATTCAGGTGACAGCCGAAGTTCCAGTCCCGCAGGAGGCGCTTTGCTACGTGAAGAAGCGCGGGGGCTATCCCGCAGACCGGGACGATGGAACCTTGTATCCATTCACGGCACCCTTTGCCGCGGGACGGAATGTTTTACCCGCTGTTGAAGTGGGGGGAGATGAATATGTGCGGCTGTTTTTTACAGACGGCCAGAAATATGGCACGGTATATGAATTAGTTCCTGAATGAAAGGAGGCCGCAACCGATGAGTTTTCTTAGTAATTTATTCAGAAGAAAGCCACAGGCAGCGCCAAGGCCGTTATTTTATGATATTGTGTGCCCTTATTGCTTTAGTAAATTCTCCCCGGAGGACGTGGTATTCCGTGCTTCTCATCACCGTGAAGATGACGAGGACTACGCTTTAGGTGAAGATGAGCTGTTGAACAAATATCGGGAGCGTTTTGGCTTGGACAGTGTGCATGATATGGAGGCGATTTTGCATCCCCATGATGTTCCTGAGGAACATCGATTGTATTCTGATCATGTACTAACAGGACTGACAGACCGTTATGGCGAGCTGACGCGTCATCGACTGTGCCCACACTGTCATAACGAGCTGCCCGTGACCGCGGGTAAGGTGCCTAGCAATATCATTTCGATTATTGGAGCTTCGCAGGCGGGGAAATCTGTTTATATGACCTCCCTGATTCACACGCTGCAGCATGTTACGGCCGATCATTTTGACGCGGCTTGCATGCCGCTCAATGCAGAGATCAGCCGAAAGTTCCGCACCATGTATGAGGAACCCCTATTTGAACGAGGCGATCTGCTTACATCGACACAAAAAGAAAAGATGCAGGAGCCTTTTATCTTCCAGTTTGTATTTAAGGATGAGGAAAAGCCGCCACTGACGCTGGTATTTTTTGATGTCGCCGGTGAGGGAATGGTAGATCAGGACTATCTGGGACTGCATGGACAGCATATTAAGAATTCAGCAGGTATTCTCTTTATGGTCGATCCACTGCAAATCCGCTCTATTCGGGAGCGCATTAAGATTAACCTTGGCGATAAGCCGGGTGAATGGGTCTCGCAATATGATGAACCGCGTGATGTCGTACTTACGATGTTCGGTGATTTTATTGCTTATCAGGAAAAAGGGAAAACGGACATTCCGACCGCTGTCGTCCTGACCAAAAGTGATATGCTTACTGCATTGGCAGATGAAGAAGGCACATACATCAAGAGGAATAGCAATATTTTTAATCCGATGGAGCATCGCAAATATATGGATTTGGATGAGTTCGCGAACATTGATGGCGAAGTTCGACGCTTCATCGAAAAGGTGGATAAGCCGTTCAAGGGCACGATGGATGTATATTTTACGGATACGGCCTATTTCGCGGTTTCCGCGCTGGGTAGCAATCCGGTGGAGCAAAAGCTGCAAGGGTTGGTTAGTCCGATCCGTGTGGATGAGCCATTCATTTGGCTGCTTTATAAGTTGAAGTACATTGAGGGGAGAGAATCACAGTGAGTTATTCTACCTCTCATTTGATACAACAGCAGATGTACACACGGGAACGGCGTGGAATTTTCCGTTCTACGGAAGGCTTCGATACAGTGGCTAATTCCAAAGGATTGGATGCTTCTTTTATTAAAAAGGTGCTGCATCCCTTATGTGTATATGATGCGCCTGCTGCTTTGACGGCGCGTGGCGAGAAGCAGGAAAGCGTCTATCCGGAAGCCATACATCTGGTACGAACGGAGTCCGGGGATGTAGTGCTTGGCCGTAGTATTTATAAGGCTGCGGATTTTACTGGGCTGCGGAGCGCCTTTTTCACGCACAACTATGTGATCCCAGCCGGACATGGTGAATCTCCGTCTGATTATAAGCAGTGGCTGAACACATCATTTGTTGATACCTATGATATTGAGCAGGGAACGGATTTACCGGAATTGGAGCGTCTACCGGGTGGAAGTGTATTTCCGGCTGTTGACCCGTCTACAGTGCTGGCTCAATTGCAGCTGAGCGAAGAAGTGTTCAAACAACTTTTATACGCAGTCATGATGTCCGCAGCGGGTCGCAAAAAGGTATATGTAGCGCTGAATGTTCCTGTAGAAGCGGTCGGATCTTCAGCCAAGCAGCTGCTGGGTGTGCTGTATGCGGCACTGCCTTATGCATTTCGTAACAGACTCGGATTTCTTACATATGCACAGGAACCGAACAGCAGAAAAGGCATTCACTTGATGTTCGTTGAGCCTTTTAGTTTGCGTCCCGGTGATCGGAATGTGGAAAAGGACTTTGTATTTGACCTGTCTAACCATAGTCGAATACTTAATGTGGATGCAGAGCAGGTGAGACAGCCGTATTTTGACTGGATTGTCCGTACGTTGCTGAATGGTGAGACGCCGGATGATTTCTTCAAATTTGCCGAGCAAATGCTGACAGGTATGGAGGCAGGGCGTGATTTGACGCCATCCAGCTATCATGAGCTCATTACGTTGTACAGAATTGAGCAGGGAGAGCGGGCATTATACAACGAACAACGAATCGCTGTATTACGAAGCTTGACTGATTATTTATCGCCACCCGATTCGCTGCCACGTAAAATGAGGCTGAATGATCTGTTTCTATCGTTTTTTGATCATGAATTTGATCGGGTGAAGGATGGATATATTCCAGATGTAGGTCTAGTCGATAGTTTCAAGGACTATTATAAAGTTCATGCACGCAGCAGCGAAAATCGGTTGGTGGAATATTTAATCCGTTCGCTAAACAATGCTTATACTGCCAGAAATACGGAAGCAGTCACGTATATTTACCATACGATTGAGGAGAATCCGTCATTAGGCAAGGCATATTTTACGAAAGTGCTGGGTAATCCGGCGCTTACAAAAATGCTGTTCATTCCCTACATGGACAGTCAGATGAAAAGAACACCGGATGCCAAGGGGCTGCTGGCCGTTGTGCATGAATGGGGCAGTCGGTATATCGAAGTGTCGGCGAATGCCGATTTTCAGCTTTTGGCAGAATCTGCACTGATGGGAAGACTGCGTGCCGAAAGAAAACCAGTAGAGGCTGTGGCTGCCATTCACCAACGCTTGCGTCAATGGGACAGCAGCTCTGCTGTAGGCAAACTGTCCCCGCTGGAGCAATCTGGATTGACAGAGCGCCTGCAGGAAGCGTCGGATCGGTATTTACTTACCGAAGTAGAGCTAAAAGAAATATCACCCGATCAGGTCGTACAGATTCCATTTTTTACACGTCCCGATTTGGTGCAGTGGGTTGGAAAGCTGCCTGCTCCCCTCAAGGGACAAGCAGTGCGATTGATTGCGGCTTACGATTGGTTTAATACGGAGGAACCGGAACCGTCGGTGCTGGACGGCCTGGAGCCTGGCGAAGTAGAAAAGGTACAGGATTGGGCTTATAGCTGGCTGCCCCAGCAGCTTGCGGAAGGCCATTTTGCCCGTCTGTTGCCTGCATTCTATCGTTCTGACGGGCCGGGAGAAGGAATATTGGACTTCGCTCGTCTGGTCAGTTCGATCCGCAAATGGGCGAAGGATAACGATACGATGTACCGCTTTATCCGATGGTCGGAAGAACACCCCGAGTTTGCCACGCCACGTGGCGGTTTCGAACCGTCGTATCGACGTGCGCTACTTCTATTCTTCCAAAAGGAAGGACGAGAGGGACTGCATAAAAAAACGCTGTGGCGTCAATATTTTGAACCTGCAAAGCCTGCTTTTAAAAATTTCTATTTGGCAGCAAAGCGGGAGACGGACACGCCGTTGGTCAAAACACTTCGTCGTTTTCGTAAAGGTGGGGTGATTTCCGGGATCGTGCTGATTGTCATTGCAGGTACGCTCGGCGGCCTGAAAGCAACCGGGGTGATCGGATCTGGTGACACACCTGCGCCTGTTGCTGCTCCGAAGCCTGTACAACAGCCTGTAGAGCCTACAGTGCCCGTAAAAGAGGAGCCTACGGCGATAGTGACACATGTGCCTAATACCAAGTCCACTACGAAAATGGTCAAGCTGTTGTTTGCGTTTCAGACATCGACAGAGCAGGCAGAATTTAAGCCGAAGAAGCTCGTCATTGTCGGGGCGGACCAACAGGAGCACTTATACGAAAATTTTACGCTTGCTGAACAGAACGACAAGGAAGCTGCCAGTAATGCGAACAATGACCCATCCGGTGACGTAATTACTGGGAGCGCCACTACAAAAAGTACGTCAGCAGATGGACAATCCACGGACAGTGGTTCCACAGCTCGTGGTAGTACATCCAGTGGAACAAGCGGCGATCAGTCTGGAGCAGTGACAGGCAACACGGACGGAGGCTCGACTTCGGAGATTTCTACTGAGGGTAGTGGTAGAGCAGCCGATAAAACCATAGGCAGCACGTCCGGTGATGGTACAGAGACAAAGGAGTACGATCTGAAGAAGTATCCTTATCGTACGCTGTTGACCATTTGGCAAAGGCTGGAGCTGAACGATGCTAGCACGGTTACCGTTGATGGAGAAGAATACCCGCTGGTTCAAGTGAAGAGTGCAGACTAAGCAACTATAAAACAGAAATAAAGTAAAAGACGGGCTTCCTTCAAGGGCTCGTCTTTTGCTATACATAAATTTTCATATAGGATGACTTCGTAATTTGAAATTCACCTTATCTAGTAAAACATCATTTTACGAAAGTATTGACACCAAGTAGGCAGCTGATTAAAATTAGTTTGAATTCAAACTATTAAATTTAGATGGATATGGAGGTTCGTAGTGAGATGGGAAGTGAGGTGTATCCCGTTTGTCTTCCTTGGGAGGAAGAGAGCACGATGTATTTAATTAAATGGATTTTCACTACCGTCCGGCGTGAAATTGAAACGGCACTGCGCCCTTTGGGACTCACCTCCCCACAATCGCAGACGCTCTATATACTGGCGGTGTCGCCTGGAGTCACCAATACGGATTTGGAAAGGCTATTGCTTATTGATAAATCAAGCGTTACCAGCCTGGTTAACGGGATCGTTAAGAAAAACTGGGCAATACGCAAAAGTCACCCGGAAGATGCACGAATGAAGCAAATCTATTTGACTGAGGAAGGCTTAGAGATTCACAAAGTAGCTGAACGTACTATTGAGGCAATTAAAAGCTCGGTAGGTGAAACATTATCTGTAGGAGAATCGGAGACGCTACGCTGTCTGCTTAAAAAAATTCTCCGCGACTACCACCCTGCGGACACCCGCGTTTGAGCGGATATATAGAGAATTTGCCCGGGTAGGGGTATCAAAAACAGTGAAATATGATCTTAGATAAGAGGTTTACAGGAGAGGGAGACAACCAAATGATAAATGAACAAACTTATCCCAATGCGGATAAGCTTATGCGAGTGCTAGCTTTCACACTTGTTTTTTCAGTGATGAACGCTTTTATGTTTAATGTCGTTATGCCTGTGATTCGAGAGGAGTTTCATATTAGTGCTTCCGATGTAAGTTGGTTGCTGACTGGCTATATGATCGTGTATGCAGTTGGCTCGGTGACCTACGGCAAATTGGCAGATAAATATCGTCTTAAGGATTTGCTGACGTTTGGGATTATCTTTTTTGCACTGGGTTCGCTTATTGGACTGTTGGCCAATCAATTTTGGATGCTCATTGTAGCTCGTTTGCTTCAGGCTGCAGGGGCTGCTGTTATTCCGGCAACTGCTATGATCGTCCCAGTCCGTTATTTCTCGGCTGAAAAAAGGGGACGTGCTTTGGGCGTCACAGCAATCGGCTTGGCGTTAGGTACTGCACTGGCTCCGATTATTTCCGGTTTGATCACAGGCTTTGCAAGCTGGCGTTTTTTGTTCGTCATTTCCATGCTGCCACTGATCGCATTGCCGTTCTTCCGCAAATATTTGGACGATCAGCGTGGAGAAGATCAGAAGTTCGATTTTCTGGGCGGATTATTGCTGGGTGGAACAGTAGCCTTCTTATTACTTTCGATTTCGCAAACCAATATGATGTTTTTTCTGGTAGGTGTGGTGTTATTCGCACTGTTTATATGGCGCATTAACACTGCGCATGATCCATTCATCCAGCCGAAGCTGTTCCGTAACAAGCAATATTCATACGGGCTCCTTATCGCTTTTTTAGGGACGGGGATTAGCTTTGGATTGCCGTACTTGGCACCGCAGTTTCTGAACAGTCTCAATCAGCTCACGCCGGCAATAATTGGACTGGTTATGTTTCCGGCTGCTATTGCTTCGGCTCTATTGGGTAAAAGAGGAGGGCGTTTGGCGGATAGCAAAGGAAATTCGTTTCTCGTCTATACAGCTGTATCGCTTTTGTTTATCTGTTTTATCAGCTTGTCTACATTTGTGGGTGCCTCTCCGTATCTGATTTTATTTTTGCTTATTTTCGGAAACGTAGGTCAGACCTTTATGCAAATTGCCATGTCCAACACGATTTCTCGTACCTTGTCGAAAGACCAGATTGGTGTTGGAATGGGGCTGCTATCTCTGCTGAATTTCATTGCCGGGGCGATCACGACAAGTATTTTGGGCAAAACGCTGGATAGTTCGTCGTCCTTTCATTTGAATCCTGTCGTATCTAATGTGCAGGTATTCAATTTTAGCAATATTTTTACGGTGCTTGCACTGATTGCGCTTGTGACGATGGGACTTTATGCGTTGCAATTCCGAAGGGGTTCACGCCGTAATACGCCTGCTGTTGAGCAAGGATAAACATTTGATGTAAACTCATGCCAAAACAAGGGTATAATATAGAAGGAAAAGTTCATCTATGGAAGGACGGAGTGTCCGGCATGACAAGAAACCTTCAATATGTACCCTATGGTTATGAGCCTCCGATCGAGACGCATAAAGGGACCATGGTCTACTATGATACGTTCGAGCAGATTACAGCCAGAGAGCTGGAGCTTTTTGCCGAAACGGGGGCTGCATTATCTTTTACAAAGCTGGTGTTGTATCCGCTACATGAAGAAACCGTCAGAAGAATGTGGAAGCAGCCAGTACGTTCGTATTACAAGCGGGTGGACGAGCTGGGAGAGTGGCAGCGGGAGCAAGCTTTGAGTGCTGTTGTGATTGAGAATTGGGAAGGTAAGCGTAAAAAGTATACGCCCATTGAAGCAGCCATCCGTTTTTTGACGGAAAAGTATACGACCCCACTTTTTTTGTACATGAGTCCTGAAACTGCAAATTTCTGCGCTTCTTATGCATCATTTGGAGAATGGATTAGAAATGTCAGATTGGTGCTTTCGAGCGAACCCCAGGAACTTCATCCTAAGCTTGCACAGTATCGTAATCGATGGAACACGGTCGAAGAAGCGACAAACCGTGACTCTAAGGTTGACAAAGCGGAGCATGAATTATAGAATAGAACTAATCGTAAAAATTACTATTGTAATTGTATACCATGTATTCCAATTAAGGAGGAAGAGAAATGCGCGTAATTGTTACCTTGGCATGCACCGAATCCGGTGATCGCAACTATACAACAACCAAGAACAAAAGAAATCATCCGGAGCGTCTTGAAATGAAAAAATACTCTCCGCGTCTGAAAAAGTACACGATCCATCGTGAAACTAGATAATTTGAGGTTTGCTGCATAGCAACCTGAATGATTCTGCTTCCTGAGCGAAGCCTGTTAAGTTTGCAAAAGCCTGCGTTATGGAACCGGCGAAAACTTGAATTAGTCCAGTGGACAGAGCGTCCAAAGTTAAAGCTTGCACCTAAGAAAACGGCTTTTTTTCAAGGCTGTATGATAGATGCCGAGCTACATGGTACGCTTTGCCTTTTGAATCGAAAGCACGTGGCTACCGAGTTCTCCTGTGCTGGTGTCAGCATTTGGGACGAGCCGGAGGACCATTCACTATATGCTTATATAACGATGAAGGCTGACGAAAGATCCGGAGCGTTCGTGCAATGGGCGATGCGTATATGCGGCATCGTTTGCTTGTCGTTTACGAGCTTGAGCGCAACCGTTATGATCTGTCGTCTTTTTTTCTGGGACATAACCGTTCCTTTTGCCAACTGATGGAGTATTGCGCCAGTACGTTTGATTTTGAAACTAAAACTACATGAAAGATTAGGTGAAACTAATGAAAAAAGATATTCATCCAACATTGAACAAAGTTATCTTTTTGGACCCTAGCTGTGGATTTACTTTCCTGAGTGCTTCCACTAAATATTCGCAAGAAACGATGGAATGGGAAGATGGCAACACATACCCAGTTATCCGTGTAGATACTAGCTCCGCTTCCCACCCGTTCTTCACTGGTAAACAAAGAAACGTGGATATCGGTGGCCGTGTGGATCGCTTTAACAAAAAATATAACCTTAAGTAAGACTCGTCGAGAGCTAGGTTTACGGATTATGCCAATAATTCGTAAACCTAGCTTTTTTATTTTTTACGGATAGTTACATCCGAAACAACGCGAATAACAAATGTATTTTCAAGTCTCGAATTTAACACTCTTCTGGAACAGTCCGTGAAGCTGCTGCTTTTTAATGCTAAATGAAGCTGAACAATAGTCGACGAGGGCTATGATGAAAAAAAGATACAATATAACGTTTTAAGATATTCAGCAGCGGCATTGCTAATCTTGGCAAACTAATCATTTTAAAACGTAATTCTATACTTCGCATAGGCTATCTTAATTTAAAAATAATCGCAGGTATCTAGCCTGCGATTATTTTTTTTTTTAGCACAAGAGTCGCGATTAAGGGAGGGTTCCGATAAATCATTTGCGGAAATAAGTTATTTGGAGGATATAGTTAGAGACTTGATACAACTAGGCATCATTATAGATAAGCTTTTGTTCAGAATTGGTTCAGTGGTTTCATGTATATTGATTGAAAACGACATAAATCACTTATTTTCGACAAATATATGAATAAAAGATTAATATAAACACATTTTTATCGGTAAATACAGTGAATAAGCTTTATTATCTTTGAATTATGTAGAAACATTTCGAAGATCGAATAGGGTCGTTTTACTCAAAAGTAAATTAGGAGGTAGAACCATTGAAAGTTTATTCACTTAAGTGGGCAGCCGCTCTTGTTGCTCTTCAGGCGGCGTTTGGTACTTCTGCTTACGCTGCAACGCCTACCAATAATTTGTTTTCAGATACATCCTATGTGACGAGTGATAAAATGGCGGCCATCCAAGAAGCTGTACGCCAAGGGCTTTTATCTGGAGATCCTCATGGAACTTTTCGCCCTGCAGTAACATTAACTCGTCAGGAACTCGCAGTATTATTGGTCAGAGCTTTAAAATTGGACCCTATTTCGAGTTCTTCTACTTTTAAAGATGTGCAAAGTAAACAATTTGCTGCCCCATATATAGAAGCCGCACAAAAAGCCGGGTTTCTATCCGGGGATGGATTAGGAAACTTTCGTCCGAACGATCCTGTTACCCGTGAAGAGCTGGCAGCTGTGTTTGTTCGTGCAGTCGGAGGGGTTAATGCAGAGGGCGGATCAAGCATTTTACCCAAAGATCAGTCCTTGGTAAGCCAATGGGCGGCTGGATCGGTAGATACAGCACTTCGCCTGGGTTTAATTGACATTCATGACAGCAAGCTCAATCCCACCGGTGAAGTAAAAAGGGAGGATATTGCTCCTTTCCTGCTGGATATTTTCAAATCTCAAGAGCAAACAGCTACGATCAATAGCATTGATGGGGACATTGTAACAATCGATAATGTTCCTTATTTAATAGAGGGGAATTTGAAAGAGTTAATCGGAAACTCCAATAAAGATGCGCTAAAAGGAGCTAAATTAAAGTTTAATTCGCGCAATCGTAATGTGGACGGGCTGCAACAATTAGAAATCGTGCAAAAAGATGTTGTGTTAAACACCAATGGTCTACCGGAAAGCAGCCTGCTTCGAATTTTAGGTGATGGTGTTCAGATTAAAGGGGATATCAAAGGAGTAATCGAGCTTAATGACGGTGTTTCTAATATCCAGCTGAATGGAAACGTAAACCATCTTAATGTGAATTCCGGCAATGGTATTTCTATTAAAGGAACCGGAACAATCGGGGAGCTTCAAGTAGCCAACGCAAACGCTAAAGTGACCTTGAACCCGAATTTTAAAGTTGAAACGATTAAGCTGCCTAAAGATGCATCCGTTTCACAAGTTATCCAAAATTACAGCGAAGTACAAAAGCAGATTGGACAAATTCAGTCCGCTGACGGAACGGTTCAAGAACCGACTACAGTTACGTCGAGCAGCGTGACATTTTCCTCTGGAGGTGGAACTTCAACAAAATCAGTGACTAACCATGCGCCAGGCGTTACTAACGGGTTTACTGATATTAAGTTAAATGCAGCAGATGAGCCTAAAGAGATTAATTTGGTAAATAGTTTTGCTGATGCTGATGGAGACACACTGACCTACACAGCAAAATCTTCAGCAACGAACGTAGCGACGGTATCGGTGAATGGAAGTCAGCTGACTCTCACGCCGATGAACGCCGGAACAGCCACGATCACGGTTACGGCGAACGACGGCAAGGGCGGGACCATAAACATCCAGTTCAACGTAACGGTTACGCTGGTGATCCCGGAAGCCGTGAACCATGCGCCGACGGTGGAAACGTCGATCAGCAATGTGACAACAGGAGCCGCGGATGGAGTTAAAACGGTGAGCCTTGCGAGTGTGTTTGCAGATGAAGACAGCGACGCGCTGACATACACGGCAATCTCGACAGATACGGGCGTGGCAACAGCAGCAGTAAACGGAAGCGATCTGAAAATTACACCAGTGAACGCGGGTACAGCCACGATTACGGTAACGGCAGATGACGGCAAGGGCGGCACGGTGGATACGCAGTTCAACGTGACGATCACGCCGGTGATCCCGGAAGCCGTGAACCATGCGCCGACGGTGGAAACGTCGATCAGCAATGTAACGACAGGGGCCGCGGATGGAGTTAAGACGGTGAGCCTTGCGAGTGTGTTTGCAGATGAAGACAGCGACGCGCTGATGTACACGGCAACCTCGACGGATACGGGCGTGGCAACAGCAGCAGTAAACGGAAGCGATCTGAAAATTACACCAGTGAACGCGGGTACAGCCACGAT
>NZ_JANAVN010000014.1:0-57192 GCF_024213565.1 Paenibacillus sp. Lou8.1 | reverse complement strand
CAACGTGACGATCACGCCGGTGATCCCGGAAGCCGTGAACCATGCGCCGACGGTGGAAACGTCGATCAGCAATGTAATGACAGGGGCCGCGGATGGAGTTAAGACGGTGAGCCTTGCGAGTGTGTTTGCAGATGAAGACAGCGACGCGCTGACATACACGGCAACCTCGACAGATACGGGAGTGGCAACAGCAGCGGTAAACGGAAGCGATCTGAAAATTACGCCAGTGAACGCGGGTACGGTCACGATTACAGTAACGGCAGATGACGGAAACGGGGGTACAGTGGATACGAATTTCACTCTAACGGTGACCCCTCCACCTGCTGCTAATCACGCTCCTGTTGTTCAAAGCACGATTAATGATGTTTCTACAGAAGCAGGTGCTGTGGACACAACTATTGGACTTGCTTCAACTTTTGCAGATGAAGATTTGGACTTACTGACGTATTCCGCTGATTCATCGGACCCTAGCGTAGCAACGGTTTCCGTTACAGGCGACCAACTGAGTATTACTCCGCTTGCAGTGGGAAGTGCTACAGTCACAGTTACCGCAGATGATGGGAAGGGGGGAACCGTTCAAACGATCTTCCAAGTCACTGCTGGAGAAAAGAAGGGACTTTTCTTCTCCGAGTTGGCATGGGGGGAGAGCGACTCTATGATGCAAATTATTGAGCTTTATAATGCGGGTTCTGAGGAATTGGATGCTTCAAAAATTAGAATTGAACGCAGTGATAGTGGAAATTCGATCGAAATAAGTCAAGACGCTGGTGCTTTTATTCCAGGTGGAGCTACTTTCGTGATAGGAGATACCATGTATTTTGGTGATGCGCATGTAGATTACTTCACAGACATGGGATTTTATAACGATGATTCAGCACCTGTTACTTTATCGCTTTATTACGATAATCAGTTGATTGATACGGCAGTGTTTCAGCCTCATACCACTTTAGCTAGACAATCCGATGTTACCCATGGAAATGCAGACTACGAGGCAAGTGAATGGTTTGATGAAGGAACCGATTATACGGATAATATCGGCATCTTTAGTAGTGAGGCACCATAATGAATAAAAAGAATAGAGGAAACATCATGAGTTCTAAACCTAATAAATGGCTGATTACATTAGCCTTGGCTGCACTTGTTGCTCCAACGGCTTTGCAGACGATTGCATCTGCTGCCAGCGGTGCATCAAACGGAGTAGCTCTGGCCAGTCTGCCTTTTAAAGACATCAATAATATTGCTTCAGAGCAAAAGACAAACATCCTGCGAGCCATTGAAGCCGGGCTTCTGCATGGCGACCCATCTGGATCCTATCGGCCAACGGATTTGTTGACCCGTCAAGAAATGGCGGTTCTATTAACTCAAGCTCTGCAACTCTCTATTTCTAAAGCAGCAAGCAGCAGTTTCTCGGATGTAGAAACGAAAAGTTGGTCGAGTCCCTATATTGAGGCTGTACATCGTGCAGGACTCATGAATGGAGACGACGGCTCCAAATTCAGGCCCAAAGCGGCAGTAACCAGAGAGGAGGCTGCGGTTCTGCTTATGCGGGCCGCCGGGCTTCCTATTACAGCTGACGCCACGGAGTCTGCTAAACTTACTGATTGGAATCGGGTCAGTCCGTGGGCACGGCCTTACGTTAATACGGCTTTACAGTCGGGCTCCATGAAGACGGATCAGTCCGGTTTCAAACCTAAATCGTCCGTTCAGCGCCAAGATATAGCCCAGTATATGATGTCTACCTTTTTCCCTAAGGACCATGTAGTCCAACTCCAAAAAGTAGAGGATGGAAAGGCCTGGATTAACGGGATTGAATATAAACTCTCGGATTCAGTTAAAGGAATCCTGCAAACCTCTAACCAAGAGATTCTCAAAGGAGCAGATATTCAATTTGTAGCATCACAGCGGACCATTGAATCGATCACTAAACTGGTCATCCATGCGAGCGGGCAAGCTCCGATAGGGCAAGCTTCCGAATTCAGCGGCAATCTTGTATTAGATGGTCATAACTCCTCGATTGACGGAGATTTAACTATTGACGGTGATTACATTTCGGTTATGAATTTGAATGTCAAAAATAGTTTTACAGTTACGTCAAGCCTTGAACATGATTTCTATGCCTCTAAATTTACGGTACAAGGAAAAACATATATTCAGGGCGGTGACCAGAACACCGTATTGTTTAACACATCTGAGCTGCAGGATGTCGAGGTATCCAAACAGGATGTCCACGTAGTCATTCAAGGAAATTCGACGGTGGATCAAATGTCGTTGATTTCCAATGCAACGATTGAAAATGATTCATCCTCAACGATACAGCAGTTGGATGTTCTTACCGGTGCCAAGCAAGTAGAGTTGCAGGGGATTATTAAGCAATTGTCGGTCAACAGTGATCAGCCCGTAGCTCTGACAGGCCAGGTCTTTATTAATACATTGGCTGTGAACAGTTCCTCTCCGATCAGTCTGGAGGTAGCTGGAACTATTTCAAATTTACAAGTAAATAACTCTGCAGCAAATATTAGTGTAAGCTCCTCCAGCCAAGTCACGAATACTTCATTTGCAGTAGGTGTGTCTTCTTCGACGGTATCAGGAGTCACTGGAGTCACTACAACTTCTTCTGGTAGCTCGCGTTCTACGGTTGTGGCCAATACAGCACCGAAGTTAGTGACCAAATATGACGATCATGCCGTAACGGTGGGCGATTCTGAACTTCAGATTGACTTGCTTGGTCATTTTACGGACGAGGAGCAGTCTGAGCTCAAATATACGGCAGTGTCGTCTAGTACAAAAATCAGTACAGTCCGAGTAGAGGGAACAAACCTGTTTATCAAGGCTGTTGGCAAAGGGACTGCGACCATTACGATCGCCGCAGATGACCAGGCCGGGAAAAAAGCGGGAACGAATTTCAAGGTCCGTGTCAATGAATCTCCTGTTTCATTGAGTATCCCCAATCAAAACGAACAGTTGGGGAGCGACGACGTAACCTTATCTTTAGGATCGTTTTTTACGGATTCTGAAAATGATCCTATGACTTATGAGGTTGCGATCGATGATCCTTCCATTGCTACCTTTACCCTGACGGGTGATCAATTGGTATTAACTCCGGCAGCTGTAGGACATGCCCAAGTTACCGTCAAGGCATCCGATGGTCGGGGAGGCAGCGCAAGCCAGTCGTTTCAATTGGTTGTAACTGCAGTACCTAATCAAAATCCGGTTGTAAATCAGAAGCCGGGCAACCAAACGCTCACTGTGGGCGATGCGGACTACATCCTGGATTTATCTCCGGTGTTCCTTGATTCGGACAGCAATCCGCTAATCATCTCGGCAGAATCCTTGGATCTATCTATTGCGACGGTCTCCGTTAACGGAAACCAGGCCACAGTTCATGCGGTTTCCTCAGGAACAGCAAACATCCAGCTAAAAGCGGCAAATGGCCTTGGAGGCGAGGTTAAGACCGATTTTGATATTACCGTTAATGAACCTCCGGTATCCTTGCGAATTCCGGATCAGACGAAACAAATCAATTCAGACGACATTCAATTATCTTTAAACGACTTCTTTACCGACCATGAGAAGAATTCGTTGTCATACAGCATTGATATTTCCGATTCTTCGGTTGCGACTGCAGTGCTAAATGGGGACACGCTTACCATTACACCGTTAAAAATTGGCAGCACATCAGTATCTGTTAAGGCATCTGATGGCCATGGAGGTAGCACAAGCCAGTTGTTTCAAATGGAAGTAACTGATGTATCTAACCAAAATCTGGTTATAGACCAGAAGCCGGGTAATCAGACACTGAATCTAGGCGATGCGGATTATATCCTGGATTTATCTTCGGTATTCCACGATCCCGATGGCGACCCTGTGGACGTTTTGGCAGAATCTTCGGATTCGTCAGTTGCTGTTGTATCCGTTAACGGATACATAGCCACGGTCCATGCAGTTTCCTCAGGAACAGCAACGATTCAGCTTAAAGCAAAAGATGGCCGCGGGGGCGAGGTCACTACTGATTTTGATGTTACCGTCAATGAATCCCCGATTTCCACAGGGATTCCGGATCAGATGAAAGAAATAAATACAGGCGATATTCAATTGTCCTTAAATGATTTCTTTTCCAGTCCTGATAGCGATGTTTTAACTTACGATGTTGATAGTGTTTCTGACCCGACTGTTGTGACGGCTGCCGTTTATGGGGATATGCTTACTCTTACACCGTTAACGATCGGTAGCACATCGGTATCGATCAAAGCAACCGATAGCTGGGGAGGGGAAGTGATCGAAACTTTCAAAACCACCGTCACGGCTGGAACTCCACAGAATCAGTATCCAGTAGAAACTAGACCTGCCAACCAGTCGCTTACTGTAGGTGGTGCGGTCTACTCACTTGATTTAGGTTCCGTTTTTACTGATCCTGATGGGGATACGTTGACCTTTAAGGCAACCTCTTCTGATCCGTCCGTTGCTTCGGTGGAAATCACTGGAGCTCAATTGGAAATTCAGGCACTAAGTGCAGGGACGACAATCATAGAAATCAAGGCTATGGATGGCCGTGGAGGGGAAACTTCAAGCACCTTCCAAGTCAGTGTCCAATCATCCGGTTCGTCTAACCCATCTTCTAATCAGCCGCCTCAAGTAGATGCGACCATTTATGAACAAGTGTTGACTGCAGGAGTTACGAATGCAAGAAGCTACGACCTATCTCAATTGTTCAGTGATGCTGACGGGGATGCCTTGACGTTTACTTCTACTGTTGAATCAACCGGTATGGTAAATGCAGAGGTTAACGGATCAACGTTGACTCTTACTCCAGGTAATCAGGCAGGAAGTACCAAGGTAACGATTACTGCGAATGACGGGCATGGCGGAACAGCCACCTATAATTTTCAGGTAACGAATGCTCCTCTGGCGACGAATGGAATTGTTCAAATCCGAACCAAGCAAGGGGTCAAAGATCCGATTACTTATGACATGTCAACAGTGTTCCCGGGTGAAACTTCATTTAAAATCTATTCGGGTACGGCAGATTCCACCTTTACTGGGCCAATCCCTCTTAATGGGACGGTTTGGACATGGAACGGGGATATTTTTCAATACTTCTGGGTAATCGGGGCGAACGGATCTGCCGCTGTATTCCAAGTGACCTCAAATCCTCAAGGACCGGAGGATCTATATTTTTCCCAGTATCTATCTTTGGATAAAACCCGTACTGCTATTGAGCTGTTTTATAATCCGGTAGGAGATACTTCTAAACCTATAGAAAATGCAGGATACTCACTTGAGATTCATCAATACAATTTAGCTACAAATACTCCCAAGGTGTGGAGCCAGCCTATTAATTCGTTTTGGAAAGGCATGCCTTATATATATATCGATTCCATCTTTTATGACTTTTTCGACATTGTTCCTGCGACATACTATAATGATGAATTGATGTTACTAGAAACGAATACAAATGTAACGACAGGCTATGTCCTGAAAAAGAACGGCGTAACGATCGACGTCTTAGGTGATCCTAACGGAAAAACGCAATTTATGCCGAATAATGGGACTATTATCCGAAAATCGGGGATTAAGTCCGGTTCCTCCTCTTATAATCTTCCAGGAGAGTGGAACTCTTATCCAACCGGAACGCTTCAATATTTTAGTCATCATACTCCATAACATTTTGTTGAATTAACGGGAAGCCCTCCAGCGCTGATGGTACTTGGGGCGAAGGGTCCCGGGAGAGTAGGATGTCGCCAAGCAATTAATGTATAACTCTTCATAGTGGTACTCAAGCTGTCGAGACATTCTCGACAGCTTTTTTTATTCCCAATCTTTCAACATGGCATCCTATAAGGTACATACTGCTTATATGCAAATTTATGATAGTTACGAAAAAAAGACCGTTCCCTGACTTTTAAAAGTCAAAGGAACAGCCTTATTAATTTCGTAGACATACCAAAGGGAATTTTCATCATTACGAGCCGAATATGTCGATTACAGCGACACGAAGCACTGTTCCCATTGATCGGTAATGGAGGCTTTGTCAAGCTGTTCTCCAATGAGTGTGACATATCCCTGGCTCACAGGAAGTGCAGTAGGCTGCCACTCCAAGTGATTTCCTGAAAATTGCAAAAGCATAGTACCTTCCTGAGGAAGCACGCAGTAACCTTTCGCACGAAGCAACGAGGAACCTAACCCTGTCAAAAGGTTTTCCAATCGTTGTTTTTCGAGTGGCTGAGGAGAATATTGATGCAGCGTTAAGCTCTCCAGACGGGAGAACGAATGAGGCTGCTTAGGATCGTGGTTATGACTGTGTGCCGCAATAACTTTGAAAGCCGTACTTCTGGAGACACTACTGGTGTTTCCGATACTTTTGACGGGAATGGAAACGGACGGTACACCTGCATCGGTGGACTGGACTTGTGCAGGTGCAGGTTGAAGTGTCTGTACAGGTTTTGCGGCAACGGATGCGGAGGCCAGAACAGGCTCTAGTAGTGGTTCAAGGTCAATCCGGCTATATTCAGTAGTTTGCAGCTTGGCCGTATCGTTGAGCTTGCGGATGCTCTTGACGACCTTCGTCACTTCACGGCTACTTGCTGCATCCGCCTTGTTCACCACAATAAAGTCTGCGGTGCGCAGTTGTCCGTGCAGGGTGCGAACCAGTTCTTTATCAGCCGTAAAGCGGCTATTGTATTCATGGAACAGCTCAGCATCTACAACACTGATGCTGTGAACCAGATAAAGCCGATCTGCCAGTAGAGGGGAGCGAAGCTCCTCCAGTACTTGTTCGGGGTTGGCTACCCCGGTGGTTTCCATGAAGATCAGGTCTGGCTTCTGACTGAGCAGGGTATGCAGAGCCCCTGCCAGCTCATTTCTTTTGCTGCAACAAATGCAGCCTTCTAGCAATCCTTCTACTGTTACGTCAGGCATTTCCTCTGAAATTATAGCGCTGTCTACATCATATTCACCCATTTCGTTCATTAAAACAGCAGCACGAAGGGGAATTTGGCGAGTATGGGCTAACAGGCGTAAAAGCAGTGTTGTTTTGCCGCTTCCAAGAAAACCACTGATTAAAATAACAGGAACTTTGTTCATCATTTTCCCTCCTTGGTGGGTTTAGTGTACTGTGTTCAAGCGATCAAAGGTAGCTACCGAGTCTGCTTGGGTATAGACATAAGGGGATTCTGGCTGCTCGACAGCGGTTATTTTTTCGGATCGAATTTCAAGTACTGGAACGTTGCCCTTTTGTGTGGCATGCAGTGTTCCTTCAATGGTCACCCAGGTATCCTTGTCAAAGGACGGGGCCTTCTGGGATTGGACGATGATCCCGAATGGCATGGCATCGGCAGTACAGCACATGACGAGGAATCTTCCTACTGCAAATAGGCCTTTACCCGGCAGGTTGTCGTCTTTATAGACAAAGCCAGTCACCTGTACTTTTTTTCCTTCAAAAGCTTGTTTATATAACTCAATGGCGCCAATAGTTTCGGAGAAAATCTCCGGCTTGATCTGTATGATAGGTTGCTGATACAGGCGTTTCGCCAGCTCGGCGAATTCTACATTGTACTTGTCAGGCGGAACGAACAGCTTATCCAGCGTTTCCTGACTCCATTTTCCCTCTGGAGGGGGCGAAGTTGGGACAGAAGATGCAGTTGATAAAAGGGAGGAGGTGGATGCTTTCGTGGTCTGTATATCTGTTTTTCGTCGGATATCCGGGTTGGGATACGTGAAGGACATGCCTTTTTTGGCGGCCATATCACTACCAAGTGCCTGATTGGGCAGCAGAGAACCGAACAGGAGCGGGATGAGCAGCATTCCATATACGAGTGTTTTTTTGAACCAGCTTTGCGGCAACGGATGCTCACAATCACATACATCCTCACCGTCCCGCTCTCCGATGATTCCGTGCCATGCCATCGCCAATGCGATGAACAAGAGTGGTACAGGACAGAGTAGGAGCAGCTTTTGCATATGGGGAGCTAGGTAGTAATGAAGTGCATTCGTACGGTTTAATGAGATAATGTACACAGCCAATCCGATTAGGAGCAAGGAGCGCATACCATATTGCCAGCGGATGCTAAAGGTTGAATTCACGTTTGTATTCACCTCCCCAATAACCATTCTGCAGCTATAGAACCCACAAGGACGAGTGAAGCAATGAGCAAGCCCAGGATGGCGACAAATTTAGTGCGGAAGGTGCTGAGCAGCATGAGCGTGCCTTTGAAGTCTAACATCGGACCGAGTACAAGAAAGGCTGCCAGCGGACCTAGTGTAAAGGTGTGTGAAAAAGCAGTGGCTACAAAGGCATCGGAGGTGGAACATAGCGACAGTATGTAGGCAAAACCCATCATAAAGGCGTACGATCCGACCGTTCCGTTGCTTAACGAAAGCATCTCATCACGTGGGATGAAGGTTTGGATGCAGGCTGTTAATAATGCGCCGATAGTGAGATATTTACTCATGTCCAAAAACTCGTCACCAGCATGTACAAAAAAGCCCCGCCATGTGCGACTATGCCGATGAGTCTGATTGTTCTGCTTTTGCTGGTTAAAAGAGAGCAACGACCGTTTGAGCGGATGCACTCGCACAAAGGCATACACGATCAGCCCGATGATCGCGGAGACGGCAAAAGCCAAACCCATTCGAACGGCAGTGACCTCGGGATGGGAAGGGAAAGCCATCATCGTCGCAGCCAGTACCACGGGATTGATAATGGGCCCGCTTAAAATAAAAGTGATACCCATATAGGCAGGCATTCCCTTGAGCATTAATTGGCGAACGACAGGGATCATGCCGCATTCACAGATGGGAAACAGCATACCTAGTAAGGAGGCCAGCAGGACACCCGGTACAGGATGCGCAGGCGCTATTTTTCGAATCCATGTCTCCGGTACAAGCCACTGCAAAAGGGATGAGACGAGTACACCGATAAGGAGAAACGGAACAGCTTCCAGAAAAATACCCATAAATACCGTTTTTAACGGTTGCAGCTGGCCCATATCTAACAAACGAAGCCACTGGGGAGATAGCGTGACAAGCACAGGGATGAGAAAGGCAAACGGAATCATAAAAGGCAGCATCTTCAACAGCGTACTGTTTTTCATTCCACGTCTCCTTGGGAATAAGGGTTCTTATCTACATCCTATGTCTGTAGAGGGACAATCATGCCCGCTGGATTGTGCTTGTCTCACCTCCTATATTGACAATTCAAAGAGTGGTCATATATATTTATGTTTGTTATTAGTAATTATTACGATTAAAATCCGATAAATGATTGCAAGAAGGAAACTTTTACGGTACGATCCATATTAAATGTTGTAAAGACAAGGAGGGGTTATATGATACCGATAGTTGTTTTATCCGGTTTTTTGGGTAGCGGTAAAACCACTCTTCTTCAGCATGCGCTGGCTTACTACAAGGAGAAGGGCCTCAAGCCAGCCATTTTGATGAATGAGTTGGGTGATGTTAATCTGGACGGCAGTTTGGTGAATGGCCAAGCACCCATGAAGGAAATGCTCAGTGGTTGTATATGCTGTACTATTCGCGGGGATTTGGGCGTCGAGCTCATGAATCTTGCTGAGGAATATAAGCCGGACGTGATTATTGTAGAATGTACTGGAGTAGCTAACCCGATGGAGATCGTAGATGCAGTGACAGACGCCTCCATCTATTCTTCTATGATTCTACAATCCGTTATCACGGTCATAGACGCGCGTCAATTTCTGGATTTTGCCTCGGGGAACGAGAGAGGCAAGTCGCTTCGTTTGATGCAGGATCAGCTTCGGTGCGCTTCCAAACTGATTATTAATAAGACCGATTTATTGGCTGTTGGCGAGTTGCAGAAAGTACAGGCCCTCGTAAAAGAGTTAAATCCATATGCTCTGACTGTGAGCACGCAACGAAGTGACGTGGACGCGGATATTTTTTTCTCCACTCAAGGAGAGGGGCGTATGGACGTTGACCATCACTCTCATGATCACCATGACCACGCCCATGACCACGAACATGGGGAGCATTATCATTCCTACGACCACGTAGTGGTTCACACGCATTTCTTTGGACAACCTGTGCCACGCTCCGAGTTTGAACAGTTGTTCCGCAGTTTGCCAGCTGAAATTTACCGGGCCAAAGGAATTGTGCGGTTTCTGGAATCAGAGGGTCAGATGATGTTTCAGTTTGCCTATCGGGAGCTGGAAATCATTCCGATCCGCCCGCAAAAGCCAGTGAACGATGTAGCGGTTGTCATGGGTGAGAATTTCTCTGCTTCCGAGATCGAGGAACAATTGAGAAAGTTGGAAGCGGCCGAAAAGCCATTGAGTAGTAGTTCATGACTTCGAGAACGAGCAACCTTAATCCATCAAGACCTAATCCATCACAACATAATTCTCGCGCACACCTAGCTGGCAAGTCTACTTGGGGATTTACAACAATTCTGCTGCTGACTGCTGGGCTGTTGCTTTCGGTGACACTCGCAGTCATGCTCGGTCCTGTAGCTGTCGCACCGGGAACGATATGGCGAATTGCACTGTCTCATCTTCCCTGGCTGGACCAGTGGATACCCGTGACATGGACCAAGCCTGAGCAATATATCGTTTGGGAAATCCGCTTTCCACGCGTGCTGCTAGGAGTTGTCGTAGGAGCAGGACTTGCTGTTACAGGGGCGACTATACAGGCATTAATTCGTAATTCGTTAGCGGACCCCTATATTTTAGGAGTCTCGTCTGGGGCTTCGGTGACAGCCACGTTGGTAATTGTGTTCGGAGCTTTCGGATTTTTAGGACGACTTGCTCTGCCTTTATCTGCTTTTATAGGCTCGTTAGCTGCAATGCTTATGGTGTTCGCGTTAGCCCGTGTGGCTGGGAGCATATCGACGACCCGCTTATTGCTGGCAGGAGTGGCGGTGTCCATGATGCTGTCGGCTGTGACTAGCTTTATCGTTACGATGGCCCCGAATGAAAAAGGCATTCGTGACGCGATGTATTGGATGATGGGAAGTCTGGCAGGTGCTCAATGGGACACGCTTTTCATTCCAAGCCTCATTGTAGCCGTTGGAACGGTAGTCCTCCTGACCCGATACCGTTCGCTGAATGCTTTGCTAACGGGCGAAGAAACCGCAGTAACGCTAGGTGTGAACGTACAGACGTTCCGCGTATTACTGGTTGTTGTGGCGTCTCTTTTAACCGGGGCAGTCGTATCAGTGAGTGGCTCAATTGGCTTTGTGGGGCTTATGATTCCGCACATCGTTAGGCTGATAGTGGGATCAGATCATCGGCGTGTACTGCCCGTCAGTCTGTTGGCGGGAGCTATTTTTGTCGTGTGGGCTGATGTATGTGCCCGGCTCGTGCTGGCTCCACAGGAGCTGCCGCTTGGTATTGTGACGGCTGTGTGCGGAGGACCCTTTTTTGTGTGGCTGCTGCGTCGTAGTTCCTACTCGTTTGGAGGCGAAAAATGAATATAGAAGTCGAATGCGTGACCTTCAGTATTCACGACAAACGGCTGATCGACGGCATCTGTCTCCAGGTAAAAGCAGGGGAGCTGGTCGGATTGATCGGTCCGAATGGCAGCGGGAAATCGACGTTGCTCAAAAATATGTATCGCGTGCTAAAGCCTGACAGTGGTTTGGTTACGTTGGATGGCCAAGATATGCTGCGGATGAAGTATAAAGAAACGGCCCGACAAATGGCAGTGGTGAGTCAGGATGCGCCGCAAACGTTTGATTTTTCAGTACGGGACATCGTCCTGATGGGTCGCCATCCGCATAAGAAACTGCTGGAAGCAGATACTGTCGCCGATCATGAATTGGTCGAGCAGGCGCTGGAGCGGGTAGGCATGAATGCTCAGGCGGATCAGGGCTTTGCCAGCTTGTCTGGCGGCGAAAAGCAACGGGTATTGATCGCCAGAGCTTTGGCCGGGCAGGCGAAATTTCTTGTTTTGGATGAGCCAACAAATCATCTGGACATCCGGTATCAGCTGCAAATTCTGGATTTGGTCAAAACACTTCGGATAACTACGCTAGCTGCACTACATGATTTGAATTTGGCTGCATTTTATTGTGATCGAATGTATGTATTAAAAGAAGGCAAAGTGGTAGCCTCCGGCATAACAGAGGATGTGCTTCAGCCAGACCTGCTGTGGAGTGTATTCGGGGTGGAGACAGAAATCTGTATTCATCCAAAAACCGGGAAGCCGAATATTACCTTTTTACCGGATTCTCTTAGGAGAGGAGGCTATCCATGATGCTAACAGAAAAGGTGATATGATGAGGTAAGATAAACTACAAATAAAAGAGGAGACGGTACATATGAAAAAATATAGCAAGCTCGCGTTACCGTTGGTTATGCTCGCTTTGGCGATGATGCTGTTGTTATCAGCCTGCGCAGCAGGAAACACGGCTCAAACAAGCGATCCATCGGCAAACCGGCAGCAACCTGCCGCATCGCAATCGGCAACCAATAAGACGTCGGTAGAGCTTGAGAACATGGGCGTTAAAATGGCATTTCCCGAGGCGCCCAAACGCGCGGTTACACTGAACCAGCACGCGACTGAGGTTATGCTGGCTCTTGGACTGGAATCCTCTATGGTAGGAACTGCGTATTTGGATGATCAGATTTTACCGAAATATAAGGCTCAATATGACAAAATCCCGGTACTGGCCGAACAATATCCGTCCAAAGAGGTGTTTATGGCCGCTGCACCGGATTTTGCCTATGCAGGCTGGAAGAGTGCCTTTAATGATAAAAATCTGGGTTCCCGTGAGGAGCTAGCCAAACAAGGGGTGCTGACCTATGTACAGGAGTCCTCAAACAAACCGGGTCCCATATTAGAAGATGTATATCAGGATATACTAAATATTGGGCGTATTTTCAGGGTTGAGGAGCGTGCAGAAAAGCTGGTAAATGACATCCGTGAACAAGTGAAGTCCATTCAGACTCAAATTGGTACTGTTGAGCAGGCACCCAAGGTGTTTGTTTATGACAGCGGAGAAGACAAGCCCTTTACGGCTGCCAACAATTATCTAACGTCTTTGATTGAAAGTGTGAAGGCGAAAAATATTTTTGATGATATTGACAAAAGTTTCACCGAAGTAAGCTGGGAAGAGGTTGTGAACCGTAACCCTGATGTGATCGTCATTCTCGACTATGGTGATACTTCACTGGCTGATAAAGAGAAGCTGCTCCTGAGCAAGCCTGCGCTGGCTGGTGTGGAAGCGATCAAAAACAAACGGTTTATAGTCCTGCCATTATCCGCGGCGGCTGAAGGTGTACGTGCACCGATTGCACTGAAAACCTTGGCTGTAGGCTTGTACCCGGACAAAATGAAGTAAACAAACAAAAGAGTTGCCAAAACATTGACGAACCTTGCCTAAACTGTTAAACTTGCTAATGCGTAAAGGTTACGTTTATCAAACGCTTATTTTTTTATTACCAAATCGTAATAATTACGGTAGATGGTTTAATGATCATAAACGACCTGGAGAATCTGCGCAAATGATGATCGCTCAGATGGCTCCAGGCTTTTTAAAGGAAAAGGAGATTTGCGTCATGTTATTGGCCTCATTGGAACAGGTCACATTTGGCTACGGAGATGTTCCTAACTTGGTGGATGCCAATGTTGAAATTTTTTCGGGAGAATTTGTGGCTATTACCGGACCGAATGGTGCTTCCAAATCAACCATGCTCAAACTATTGCTCGGCTTGCTTCAGCCTTGGAAGGGCAAGGTGTTTATGTCTAACCGTACAGGTGAAGGCAAAAAGCTCGTTGTCGGCTTTGTATCCCAACAAATTGCTGCTTTCAATGGCGGATTTCCAAGTACGATTTTGGAATTTGTCCGTTCAGGAAGATATACTCATGGCTCTTGGTTACGCCGTATGCGGTCTGAGGATCATGATCTGACTGAGCAGGCGCTGCGTCAGGTAGGCATGTGGGATTTGCGTCACCGTAAAATCGGCGAATTGTCCGGTGGACAGAAGCAACGCATTTGTGTGGCGAGAGCGCTCGCTCAGGAATCGGATTTGCTCATTTTGGATGAGCCCACGACCGGCATGGATCAGGAAAGCCGCCATCATTTCTACGATCTGATGAATCAGCAGGTTAAGAAATATGGAAGAACTGTGGTCATGGTGACCCATGGACTATCGGAAGTACAACATTATCTGGATCGAATTATTGAGCTTGAAAGGAAGGAAGATGGCGGATGGAAATGCTGCACTACGACTTCATGCAGCGGGCATTTTGTTCCGGTGGGGTAATTGCACTGCTGGCCTCGGTGCTTGGAGTATACCTGATGCTGCGGCGTCAGGCTCTCATGGCGGACATGCTATCGCATGTATCGCTGGCAGGGGTGGCAGCGGGTGCCTATTTAGGCATTAACCCGACGATAACCGGATTTGTTGTTGCCGTAATCGGCGCGATTATCGTTGAATACGTCCGCAGGTCTTATAAAACATATAGTGAGATATCTGTGGCTATTATTATGGTAGGTGGCCTCTCGACGGCTGTTATTTTAATGAATCTGAATCAGAGCATTAACAAAGGATTTTCCGCTTATTTGTTTGGTTCGGTCGTAGCGGTCAATCAGACAGAGCTGATGTTGATGATTGTAGTGGCTGTGATCGGAGGTATTTTCTTTTTTGTATTCCGGCGTCCATTGTATCAGATTACCTTTGATGAAGAAACGGCGAAGACCAATGGTCTTCCTGTCAAGTCCATTTCATTTGCATTTAGTATTTTAACAGGGATGATTGTAGCTGCTGCAATGCCGATTGTCGGTGTGCTACTTGTCTCCTCACTCATCGTGCTCCCTGCGGCGCTGGCGATTCGAATTGCACCGAGCTTCGCGGCAGCCATCTGGATATCTATGGTCACTGCGTTGATCGGCGTATTTATGGGTTTAACGGCATCGTATGAACTCAGTACACCCCCAGGGGGGACGATTGCCATGGTGCTGTTATTATTCCTGATTGTAGGAGCTGGTATTCAAAAGCTGGTCCGTAAGCTGGGCAAGCAACAGGCTTCTCGACGGAAGAATGCGACAGGCCAGTGAGTGTAATTACAGTGAGAATTTACTAAAAAATCTAACATATAAAGGAGTAATGAATATGAATACATGGTTCAAAAAATCATTTGTATTGTCTGCGGGACTAGCACTTATTTTGTCTGGCTGCGGAGCCAAATCGGATAATGCAGCTACAAATGCTTCCCAAACCGAGCCGAATGCGGCACAAACAGCAGACAGTGGTAAGAAGCTGAATGTAGTCACCACTTTTTATCCAATGTATGAATTCACGAAGCAAGTTGCTGGAGACCATGCTAACGTAACCGCGTTGATTCCTGCTGGTGCTGAACCGCATGACTGGGAACCGAGCGCCAAAGATATGGCACAGGTTAAGGATGCTGACGTATTTGTGTATAACGGTATTGTCGAAGGTTGGGCAGAACAGGCTTTGAGCAGCGCGTCCAACGATAAGCGTGTTGTAGTTGAAGCGAGCAAAGGGTTGAACCTGATGGAAGGGACTGGTGAGGAGGAAGAAGGAGAAGAAGCACACGCAGAGGAAGGCCATGATCACGATCATGTGCTGGACCCTCATGTATGGCTTGATCCAGTCTTAGCTCAAAAAGAAGTAGAAGCTATAGAAGCAGGGCTTGTAAAAGCCGATTCGGCAAACAAAGCTGATTATGAGAAAAACGCCGATGCTTATATCGCTAAGCTGAAAGAACTGGATACCGAGTTCAAAACGGGTCTGAAAGATGTAAAACGTAAAGACTTTATTACGCAGCATGCTGCTTTTAGCTATTTGGCTAAGCAATACGGTCTAACCCAAGTACCCATTGCCGGTTTATCTCCAGAGCAAGAGCCTACACCGGACAAGCTGGCGGGTATTATCAAATTTGCCAAAGAAAATAATGTTAAAACGATTTTCTTCGAAACTCTTGTTGATCCGAAGGTCGCTGAGACCGTAGCTACTGAAATCGGTTCAAAAACCGATGTACTGAATCCGCTCGAAGGATTGACAGATGAAGACAAACAGAAGAACCTGGATTACCTTGGTGTGATGAAAAACAATCTGGAGGCTTTGAAAAAAGCCTTGAATGAATAAGTAAACTTTAAATAAATAGTTCGAAAAAGACGTCGGCATAATAGCGGCGTCTTTTTTTATGACTATCGGCCCTTTGGTTACTGGTGATTTTCGTGTCTGCTGACTAAGTTCAACATTGCCATTCATAAAAATAATGATAAAATATAGTTGAGCATATCAACTATCAACCTAATCAACTATATTGTAAAGAAGGTAAATGAAATGAGCGACAATTGTATACGGGTATTAGGAGCGAGGGAACGAAATCTAAAAAATATAGATGTGGTGATCTCCAAAAAAGAAATTACCGTTTTTACAGGTGTATCCGGCTCAGGGAAATCATCTTTGGTATTCGATACAATAGCGGCAGAATCACAACGGCAATTAAATGAAACCTACACAAGTTTTATTCGTCACCGTATGCCGCATTATGGAAAACCAGATGTGGATACAATTGAAAATTTATCAGTCGCTTTTATTATCAATCAAAAACGGTTAGGTGGTAACGCAAGGTCAACAGTAGGGACAGTTACAGATATTTATTCTCTATTGCGACTGTTATTTTCACGAATCGGAACTCCGTTTGTAGGGTACTCTGATGTGTTCTCATTCAATAATCTGGCGGGTATGTGCAGCCAATGTCAAGGTTTGGGAAAGGTTGAAACAGTTGATATCGAACGACTGTTAGATAAAAACAAATCCTTAAACGAGGGCGCAGTCTGTTTTCCCACCTTTGAACCTGGGGGTTGGCGATTAACACGCTATATTCATTCGGGTTTTTTTGACAATGACAAAAAAATTAAGGATTATTCCGAAACCGAGTTGGAAATGCTTCTTTACGCTGATGGTATAAAAGTGAAAAAACCCTCACCTGAATGGCACAAAACCTCGTTGTATGAGGGGCTGATCCCGCGCATTGAGCGGAGTTTTCTAAAAAAAGAAGAAGGAGAAAAGATAAGATACAGTAAACAAATTGAACGTTTTGTTACCAAACAGACTTGTTCACACTGCAACGGGACACGCCTGAGTGACAAGGTCCTATCTTGTAAAGTGAATGGGAAAAATATCGCTGAATGTGCTGAAATGCAGGTGAGTGAACTTTTAGAGTTTATTGAGGCCATTCATACTCCGATGACCACCACAATCGTTTCAGAGTTAGTCAATCGGCTGCGGCAGATGGTATCGATTGGATTAGGCTATTTAAGTTTAAATAGAGAAACACCTACTCTTTCAGGTGGGGAGTCGCAAAGAATCAAAATGGTTTGTCAACTGGGAAGTAGTCTGACTGACCTTACTTATATTTTCGATGAGCCAAGCATAGGGCTACATCCCCATGATATAAGCAAAATAAATGACCTTATGAAACTTTTGCGAGACAAAGGCAACACCGTGCTTATCGTGGAACATGACCCCGATCTGATAAAGATTGCAGACCATGTAATCGACATGGGACCGGGTGCGGGAATTTATGGTGGTGAAATTGTATATCAGGGCGACTTACAAGGATTAAAGGAATCGGGTACACTGACTGGGAAATATTTGTCACACCAGCCTGAGTTTAAACTCAATACACGCACCCCAAAAGGCTGGCTTTCCATCGAAAATGCAACATTACATAATTTGAAAAATATTTCGGTTCAAATACCCAAAGGAGTAATGACCGTTGTAACTGGTGTCGCTGGTTCAGGAAAAAGTACGCTTATCAATCAAGTATTACCTCAATTTTTTCCTGAAACTATATTCATCGATCAAAAAGGGATACAAGCGTCAAAACGTTCAAATATAGCCACCTTTATGGGGATCTTTGATAGGATCAGAAAGTTATTTGCAAAAAAGAACGGTGTTAGTGCCTCCCTGTTCAGCTTTAATTCGCAAGGGGCTTGTCCTGTTTGTAAAGGCTTGGGTGTTACATACACAGACTTAGCTTTTATGGATACAATTGTTACCGTGTGCGAGGAATGCCAAGGGGATCGTTTTACCGATGAAGTGCTCCAATACAAGCTAAGAGGCAAAAATATTAGTGAAGTCCTTAAAATGACTGTAGCCGAAGCTTTGGACTTTTTTCAGGAAGAAGAAATTAGCAGGGGATTAAAAATGCTTTCAGATGTTGGAATCACTTATATTCCTTTGGGACAACCACTAAACACTTTATCAGGCGGGGAATTACAGAGGATAAAGCTTGCTTCCGAGCTTGAAAATGACGGGCAAATTTATGTTCTGGATGAACCTTCAACTGGCCTGCATATGGCGGATATAAAACAGTTAATTGGTGTAATGAATCGCCTAGTGGAACAAAATTCAACCCTTATTGTAATCGAACATAATTTTGATATTATTTGTCAATCTGATTGGATTATCGACTTAGGTCCTTTTGCCGGGCAAAATGGTGGTGAAATCATATTTACGGGGTTAACGGAAGATTTAGTTAAATGCAGAGATTCACTTACAGGAAGTTACCTGAAAGAATATATTGAGCGCACATAGGAGGAAAAGCAATGCCAACAAAAGATTTAGAAGATAGTTATGTTCCTTTTCAATGTATGATTTTAGCTTACTCTAACCGGTTCAGCGTAGAAGGTGTATCAACGGCACAATACTATATACTGGATACTTTGAATAAGCAAGGTCCTAAAACAACAAAAGAACTCGCTGAAATGAAAGGTATTTCACAATCGGGTATTTCTAAATTGACGAAACGTCTGTTGGAGAAAAAGTATATAAATCAGGAAAGGCAACTCAATGACCGCCGCTCTTATAATATTGTACTTACTAGTGAGGGAAAAGCGTTTCTTAACCGTGTTGAGGATTTCGGAAATGAAATCATGAATTTAATGGAAGAAGCATTAACAGAAGATGAAGTACAGTCCTTCTCATTGATGTGCAAGAAAATTACGAGCCTATACGCTGAAAAGCTGTAGGATAGTCATGAGCGTGATCAACCACGCTTTTCATCTGATAACAACAGCGGCCGCTTTGGAAGAGAGGCTTTTATTTACCCTAAGCTATCGAGTGTATCGAGAAAATCATTATCCACCAGCCGGAACAGGCACGGTAAAACCGCCGCCTGCTATGAGTTTGTTGCTTCCTTTAGGACACTGTCCGAAAAGGTCAGAAATATACTTAAAAAGCTGCGGTATATTATATTTACTTATTGCTATAAGCAGTTATCTCTATTACGTAGACCATAAAAACGATCTCTCTCCATTAGACAGAAGAGAGATCGTTTTTTGCGTTGCGTGGGATATATTCCAGAACATCGCTCAGGTTATGTCTCTGACCTGTAAGATCTTCTAATGTGTCGAGAATGTGACTTAATGTTTCCAGATCTATGCGTTTTGTCTTACCATCGCACATATCGTAGATTAAGTTCGGTCGAACTTTTGCTTCACGAGCCAAGGCATTTTTTGTGATTCCTGCTTTGCCCAATGTTTCCTCTAACTTTATATTTATCGCCAAAGATAATCACCTCTTATCAAGTATTTTACCCTGTTAGTAAGCATTATGAAATAATCATTTGACGATAAACGTTTAGGAGTGTATATTCATTATAGGAGTTATCGTATAACGATAAATATTAAACGATAATATCTACTAGAAATCTATTTTTCACAAACGAATTGATTATTATACTTGCTTGGTTGTTAGATTAAGTTTTGATCCGGTCAAATAAATTTTTTTAGAAAAGAGGAAAAGGACATGTTAGACATTGCTGTGCTTGAGAAGATTGTGATTGTTCATGTATGGGAAGAGGAAGAACTTGATTATGAAACGAGCGAGGCTTATCTTATTAAGCCAGGCTATGCTATGTATGTTCTGGCACTGTTCATTTGGCAAGAGTGGAGAGAATTTATCAAACGGGTTTGCATCGTTTTTACGTTGAAGATCGGAGCACTGCATCTATTCAATTAGCATCTTGTCTAACAGGAGACATATCTGTAAAGATACAAGAAATTGTTATGAAGTTATTGAGTAAAAATGCATTAGATTGGCTCACTTGTGATGTAATGCATGGTATGACAGGGGGCTTTGAATTTGAAACATTATAATATAGGCTACATATTCTAAAGTTAAGAATCCTAAAAAAGTAGAAATTGTTAATCAGAACGGGTTCACAAACTTACATGAAAACGGAGTAGGCGGAATGGTGCTGTACAAGAAAGTACCATCCGTCTGCGGAGTGGCACGATAGGTAGTTTTTAAATTCAGCTTATATAGTACTAAGGTTTCAATAGATACCTAGTACTTTGTAATCTTCACACTACATAAATTATTTACGTCATTGTGAAACGTTTTTTTGAAAACTAATGCTGTAGTAGCTAGTTTCAAATTTCTTTTATAATTCATTGGTAGCGTTTTTATTTTTACAGATTCTTTCTATTAATATTACTAGTTTATTCACCGATATTGAAGTTTGGGCGTGCAATATCATTTGACAACGGATTGGAGAGGTTAATTTGGCAACAGTTATAGTAGTGGATGACTCTTTATTTATGCGTTCTGTGCTTAAGGATATTCTTTTGGATTTAGGTCACGCTGTTATCGCGGAAGCAGAAAATGGGTATGATGCTGTTTTGAAATACGCACACTTTCGTCCCGATTTAATCACCATGGATATTAATATGCCTAAGATGGACGGACTTGAGGCTGTTAAAAAGATTGTAGAGCTTGATCCTCAAGCCAACATTTTGATGTGTTCTGCTTTGGGGCAGCAGGAAGCGATTATAAAAGCATTTCAGGCAGGTGCAAAAGACTTTATTGTTAAACCATTTGAGATGGAAAGGGTCGTGAATGCAGTCACAAAAATGCTGGGGAGTTAATGAATCAAGATTTTAATACATAAATATTGAACATGTTAAAGCGAGAATTCCATGCTTATTTTCACGAATATGGAGATGAATAGGATGAGCAATCGAGTGTTGTCTCAAAAAGTATTTATAGACGAATTGATCGCTACGATCAAGAATGGAGGGCTTGTCCCTGTAAATTATGAACACCTCATCAGCGAACAAAGAGAAAGAATGGATGCTCTTAACAATGAACTTACCCTTCGTATTGAGGGATTAGAGACTGATTTGATCTCTGCTTCGACACATTCCATTCCTTTTGCCAATGGCGAAATTATGTTTCTTGCTCGTTATATTGTACTCATTGGGGACCATACCGAGGGATACTTTGTGTTCTATCGAGCAGAAGATTGTGAAAGTCCAGAGGAATATCAGTTTTTAACAAGCTCTTATCAACTTCCACATTTATTACTTGAATTATCTCTTTCTTTAAAAGAACATGGTACTAATGAGCCGATTGATATTCTGACTTATTGGAATGGCCCTGTCTATCCGCTGAAAGATTTGAATAAAGAAGATATTAAGCTATCCACCTATGAATTTTAATTCCCTTGAGAGAGTCAAATCCCTCAGGGGATTTTTTTACATTGATAATCAAACGCATGTTCGCATATAATACAAACAAACGTTCTGATAAGGAGTGAAGGATCATGTTGGAAAAATACGTGGGGCAGATCGTGGAAATCGTGTATTTGGATCGGAAGGGCAAGCTGTCTCATCGGCGTATCGAGGTGCATCGTGTGCAGAATGGCTTGATACGAGCCACCTGTCTACAGACAGGCCAGCCACGTGTTTTTCGATTAGATCATGTATTGGCATGGCATCCGGTAACCAGAACAGCATAGGAGGGGCTTACGATGGGGAAAAAGCTTGAAGGAAATGGCATATGGGAAAGCTCGCGCATGATTTTGCCTGAGCATCGGGAGGCATATTTAAGACTGATGAAGGAGCAAGGAAGGCGCGGCAAGCCAGCACTGGACGATCAGGAAATGCAGCAGATTGAACAGGCCATCATCGTATCCTATAACGAACGGAAGCCTATTACGCTAAAAGTGTTCAACCCGTTTGATGATGAGGAGCTTCGTGGATTGGTCACGGTGATTAATACAAGTCGGCGAGAAGTGAAGCTGTCCCGTGGGGAAGAGGATTTTAGCTGGATAAAGTTGGAGGAAATTATCGAGGCGGATATATAAAAAAGTCTGACTAAGTCGGACTTTTTCTACATTTGTCCTGCCGTTTTATAATTAAGATTGTAGCTCTATGAATTCATATATAAAATAAACTGTAATTGTAAAAGGAGGAGTTCAATAATGAAAATTAGTAAAAATAATGCGGAACATTATATATGGGGAGATCAATGTGATGGTTGGCGCTTGGTGAAAAATAATGATTTGAGCATTATTCATGAGCGGATGCCCGGAAATACACATGAGGTCAGACATTATCATCATCATGCGCGCCAATTTTTCTTTATTTTATCAGGCACAGCGGTACTTGAAGTGGATGGTGAACGAATCCAATTAGGATCTCAGGAAGGATGTGAGGTTCCTCCTATGGTGCCTCATCAAATGTTTAATGAAACGAATCAGGATGTTGAATTTTTGGTTATTTCTCAGCCTGCGAGCAGAGGTGACCGGGTTCTGACCGAAAAATAATATTTTGGAGCAGACCTAAAGGAGCATATAGGACAGAATAACGTTAGAGTATAAAAATAAAACCAGCCTAGCACATGAAAATCAAGTGCCGACTGGTTTTTTTTATCAATAAATGTCCTTAGCATCTGCTGGGAGAGCTTTTACGTGATGGAGATAGTTCGTAACACGTTGATCGTCCAGAGTCGGATATTCGTAGCCATAATAGTTCGCTACTTCCAAGGCAACTTCTCTAAATAAATTTCCCATGATCAAAAGAGACTGCCACATATGTTCATAATCTGCATCCGCAAATGTTTGGATGTAGAGCGTCCAAAGTCCAGGCTCAAGGTGGTTCTTGAAATATTTTCCCTGTTTACCCGGATCTGCCGCGAAGTCTGTTCGTATACCAATATGCCATTCCAGCATCAAGTGGAGCGCATCTCTAACAGGCCGATCTAGCATACATTTAGCATAGGGCAGCTCCTGTCGCCATAACCCTTTAGCCACATAAGTACTGACCCACCAGAACTCATTACAGGAATCTGCATAGGTTTGGGCGGTTGGAGGGACTGTCTCATAATCTTGAAGATTTGGCGGTGGAAAAGGCTTTACCAGTCCGTCTTTATCCAAGAGCAGTACACTTAAGCTGTCTCGGGGCCAATTGGCGATGTTAGCCACAGGGCAGAGGGTAAGATCTATGCGATTGCCATCCGTAAATAACATAAGAAAAGCAAAGCGATCATGGGACGTCACAGTAGGCTCCACATGCTCATCGGGCGTCTGCATAATGATCAATTCACCAAAGTGGTGAATCCAGCCACGTTCCTGAATAAAGCTGTCCATGGAAGATACGAGAAAGACGATGTCATAATCCTGAAAAATATCTCGTAGAGCATGTGGATTAGCGCGTGAACCGTTCATAATCACAGCACGTACCCGTTCGTCCTCTTGAGCAAATTGGAGAATGGTATGCAGCATCTCTTGTTCACTTCTCACTATAGTCGTCTCCACAAACGGTATCGAAAGGAAAAAAACGTAGACAAGACAGCAGTAGAAATAAGGGCCACCAGCTCAAGGATCATCAAGAAAAACGACCTCCTGTAAGTTCTTTTATCTGGGAAAAGTCTCCTACCCTTACAATAGCCTATACACAGAAGCCATTCAATTGTGCTGCCGAGGCCTTCTTCATTACCCAAAGTACACTTGACCGAATTGTATGTTTTATCCATAATGAAGCGAGGCATCAAGTACAGACCATCGAAACTCTCATAGGCTTATGGGAGGCAAATCAGACAGATGTGTGCTTATCACATGATTCAAGGAATGGAACTCGCAAAATCTTATTTTTATAAGGCATTCGGTCCTTTTAATACAATGAAGCATCACATATCGATTCAAGGTGTCATTAGCGGCACCATACCGGGTAGAATTTTTTTATCTAATAATGGGGATAACGCTGTATTGAGCAACCCCCAAGGCATTTTTCTGGGAGGAAGTCCGGACAATAAAGCCTTTTTAAAAGAAATCAACATGTTGCTTCAAGAAATCCTATTACCTCAACTGGCATCCAAAGGAGAAATATCCGGAACTGGAGAGGCGCTTTGAGCGCGACTTTTTTTGTCAATTCGAGTCCATGCGGCTCTTGTGTTATATAAATGCAGTCCATTTAAAGAGGTTGGGAGGTATAAAGATGCCAAAAACGATATTAGTTGTAGACGACGATGAAGAAATCGTAAAACTCATCACAAAGAGTTTAAGATACGAGCAATTTGCAATAATTTCGGCATGTTCCGGGAAAGAAGCCTTATCTGCATTGAAAGAAAATCACATTGATTTCATCGTTCTTGATATAGTGATGCCTGATATGGATGGACTTGATGTCTGCAGAAGTATCCGAAATTCCTATAATGTCCCAATTCTGTTTTTAAGTGCGCGTGATAAGGACATTGATAAAATCGTCGGGCTCGAAATAGGAGCAGACGATTACATGACCAAACCTTTCAGTATTCAGGAGCTTGTCTCCAGGATAAAGGCTCACTTCAGAAAAGTGGACAGGCTTTTTAAAGAGTGGGATGAACTTAGTCCCAGTAACGAAAAGGCGGATGCTCCGCTCATTTTGAACGATAAGACGTTTGAAGCATTTCTGAATAGCAGGAAGCTCAACTTATCAACGAAGGAATTTCAGATTCTGTCTATCCTCATGCGCCACCCCAATCATGTATTGACTCGTGAGCAGATATATGAAAACGTCTGGGGAGACGAATACGGAGAAATAAATACCGTAACGGTTCATATAAAAAATATCCGTAAGAAACTTGGTCCTGAATATGACTTTATTAAAACAATATGGGGCATAGGATATAAATACACGGAAAGAGAGCAATAGTATGAAACTGAAAATAAAGCTTCCTCTTTTGTTCCTGCTGATGTTTATAATATTCATGTTTTCGATTGGAATGTATCTGAAGCTTGTCTTTGCAGTATATTCCCCTATACGCAGTTCATTGCTGGACTCGCGATATATAGCATTGCTCCTGCCCATATTTGCAATTGCCTGTTTCATATTTATTATTCTGATTATCTATATTCATTTTTGCATAGAGAAACCCATTCAGCTTCTGAATACCAGGCTTGAAGAAGTAAATATTGTACATCCACTGCCTCCGCTAGCTCTGAGAAGTAATGATGAGATCGGAGAACTTTATAAGCACTTCAATAAGATGGAGCATCGGCTTCAACTCGCGCACAAAGAGCAGATCGATATGATCGCGGCAATTGCCCACGACTTGAAAACACCCTTGACATCTATTAATGGTTTTACTGAACTGCTGGCTACACACAAGGATTTACCAGAAACTGAAAAGCAGGAATATTATGATTTGATTCAAAGGAAGTCAGGATATATGGTCGAACTCATCAATGATTTCTCCAGCTTCACCAAAGAAAAACTGGAGTTGGAATCTATGGTAGCTAAACCTGTAAAAGCATCAAAATTATTTGAAAACATTGCCCTTGAATATGAGTATGAGTTGGCGGGACTTGACAACGAGCTTACTTGCCGCCATTCATTCACGGAAAATATATTGCTGATGGTCAATGAACCGATGATACGTCGGGTTTTCGGCAACCTCTTTAGCAATGCTGTAAGATATGGAGGGAAAAATAAACTGAAAGTGTATATGACCGGATACCCGCTAGGACAGCATGCCTTTTTTCAAATCGAAGATAATGGAATTGGAGTGCCGGATAAGGATATATCTTCTCTGTTCCTCAAATTTTTCACTGTGGATAAATCGCGGCAAATCCAAAAGGGCGGGCTGGGTCTGGGTCTTGCAAGCTGTAAATCCATTATTGAACATCATAGGGGCGAAATTTGCGCCTACCCTTCCGAATATGGCGGTTTGGGGATAAGATTCAGCCTTCCCTTGGCCGCACAACACTGATTTTATTTTTGCACATTTTCTTTTACTACAGGAGTTAAAGGCTGCTGCCGGGTGTGAACACCCAGGCAGCAGCCTTTTTTGTTTTTTCAGCGGTTTATAGTTTTTTATATTCTCTTTATAAACATTTATTTTTCTTTTAAAGAAGCTTTATCTTTGTGTTGTAAAAATTACTTGTAGTAAAAAAACTACAATCACTAGAACTGGAAAAGGAGGATGTTGCAATGTCAATTGAGTTCAGCCGTTGGCCCAATCACTACATGATGTCATACCAAGTCACCAAAGCTTTGGGTATGGCAAGCCTCGGTGCTACGGACGTCACCGAGATCTACGAGGCCTGCAAAAAAATCGACCCCGATGACAAGGACACGTGGCACAGGGAGTGGCTCATAACGGCTCAGGTATTGGAAAGACACGGCAAGGAGGCCGAAACGGCTGGAAACTGGTATACAGCACGAAACTGCTACATTCGTGCCTGCAATTACTACAGAATTGCGGAATATGCGGTGATGGATGATGACACCGAGAAAATCCGTATATTTAAGAAAGTAAATGAACTCTTCGAAGCTGCCGGAAAGTACTTCGATGTCCAACCGGAGAAGATCCAAGTCGATTACGAAGATGTCAAGTTGGATGGTTACTTCTTCTCCCCTTCCTGGATAAAAGGTCCGAAGCCGACCCTTTTTGCTCTCAACGGTGGCGACGAGTGGTCAATTGAAAACTATTTCTGGCTAGGTCCCGCTTTTATTTCGTGTGGATATAACTTTCTGGTCTATGACCAGCCTGGGACCGGCCTCTCGCTGTACGAAAAGGGAAAAGGAAGACGAGCGGACAGTGAGGCTTTCCATTCCCGGGCAATCGACTTTCTTCTAACGCGGCCGGAAGTCGATCCCGATAAGATTATCGTGCACGGGGAGAGTTTTGCGGCTTACGACTCGCTGCGATTCGCTTCGTTCGATCACAGGATTGCTGCCGTCATCTCCGACGGCGGTACGCACGCCTTCGACTGGGATGCCATGCTTAAATGGATGCCGCCGAGTCTGGCCGCACACGGCATGAGAATTCTGGGGGCAAAAAGCTTGGAGGATTTTGCGGGGAATCCGCGTTTTGCCTATGATCTTGAGGGCGTGCTCCACCAGATAGAATGTCCGCTTCTTGTAATGCACGGAGCGGAAGAGATATTGGTTCAGCCAAATCCGCTGACACAAGCCTTGAAGAATTACGAGCAAGCGGGTTCGAAAAACAAGACGTTCTTCCCGATAGAGGATAGACGACTTGGCGGATTAGAACACTGTCAGGTAGACAACATCAACGTGCTGCATGAGGTAGTGCTGAATTGGCTCTGCTCAATTGGGCTTGGGCCAGCCTCGCCTCGCTTAAGCGATTGCCAGGACATCATAAAGTAGATTTATTGAAAAATTTCTGATTGAGCTTGTTCAGGAGTGTTGTACTTAGAATCCTGAATAAGCTCTCTGTTTATGGAGGAGTTGAAGGCTATGAGTATTTTATCAAAGGAAAAAAATGGCGGAACGCCCGCCATACAAATTGAGGGAGTGCACAAAAAATTTGGCGACTATATCGCATTGAACAATCTTTCGCTGGAGGTGAGCCGAGGAGAGATATTTGGATTTTTGGGACTGAATGGCGCTGGAAAGACAACGACCATAAAGATGCTCTTGGCGATGCTCAAGCCAACCTCCGGCAAGCTCTATATGTTAGGTGAAAAGGTCGATGCCGGAAACTATAAATTATGGGACAAGGTTGGATATTTGGAGGAGGCTACTTTTTATCCCGATTTAACTGTAGTTGAAAATCTTGACATAGCACGACGCATGCAAGGGGTGCCTGACAAAGATTCCGTAAATCGGGTTATCTATAAGTTGGGGCTTGAGCTGCACAAACAGAAGAAGGCAAAGAATCTTTCTTTAGGAAACAAACAGCGCCTGGGACTTGCGAAAGCAATGATTCACAATCCGGAAATTCTAATATTGGATGAGCCGATAAATGGCCTCGATCCCGCAGGGGTGGCGGAGATACGGAATATGTTATATAACCTAGCGAAAAATTTCGGCGTAACTGTTTTTATATCCAGCCATCTGTTAGAGGAACTCTCGAAAGTTTCCACACGCATTGGGATTATTCACAATGGCCATCTTGTTAAAGAAGTCGCAATGGATAAGCTGGAGCAATCGTTACAGAAAAACTTAGTGGTGAATGGCCGCGACAAACATGCCTTAAAGGAGGTGCTTGAAGAGCATGGATATGAATTTGAGGAGATAATAGACGGCTATATTAAACTAACCGATGACCACGCAGCGGATAGTCCTGAACGACTGGCCGAACTGCTGGTTAAATCCAATCAACCGCCAACATTGCTTCGAGTAATTACGGAGGATTTGGAAGGATATTTTCTCCGCACAATTGGTATGACAAGGGGGAATATATAAGGGGGAATATATAATGAATATTTTTTCTGTCTTACATTGTGAGATTCGCAAGATTATCCGCGCCAATGTGTTTTGGTTGGTATTTCTTATTTTTGCATTTGGGCCAATCATGATGGGAGTCGGAATTATTTTATCCAGTGACGCCGGCGGCATCAATTGGAAAATGTATTTAACCGAATTGCTTAATAGTCTTGCCCCGCTGGGACTTATCGGGTACACCTTTATCGCGGCATGGGTATTTGGACGAGAGTTTTCGGATAAAACAATTAAAGATTTGCTTGCAAAGCCCGTTTCCAGATCGAAAATTGTACTGTCCAAATTTCTTATAATTTTAGCATGGAGCCTATTACTTTCCATGTATATGTTTGCCATAGGTTTTGCCGTGGGGGGTATTCTAGGAGTTGCGGGCGGGTTAGCTTCTTTTATTTGGAATATCTTCTTTAAATTCATTATAACATCGCTATTGTTTATTATTGTTACCACACCAGGCACTCTTCTGGCCAATGTGAGCAAGGGATACTTGGCACCATTAGGACTCATCCTGATAATCGTCATTCTCTCAAATGTTTTGGCCTCTTTTGGATTCGTCCCCTATTTTCCGTGGACCATCCCGTCGGTATTTCAAAGCACCGGGTTTTTAAAGTTGAGTAGTATAATCATTCTTGCGTCTACGGGAATAGCCGGAATAGTCGGAACATTTGCCTGGTGGAGATTTGCCGAGCAGCAATAAACGCGCTACATGCACTGAGTTGTAGATATATCAATTATGAAAAGGAACAACAATCTCTCCGCTGCTCGCACGTTCATATTTGACGATAAACTAAGCGCTGGATTGGAGAGTGTACCACAACCGAAGCAGTTCAAAACGCGCGTTTCAAGGGTTGAAACATACACACAGCCCATTCTGGAGGGCAAAGGGTTGAACGATTAGAACGGACAAATGGATCGGATAGTCAAGAAATACGAAAGGCGAGGAACATCTGCCGAAGAGCAGGTGTTTTTTTGCTTAGAATTACAGAGGGAGCAGTAACCCTTAAATTATGAGGGGGATATGATGTGTCCTTATGCTGAATCTGTTTCCGGTGTTCACCGGCATCGGGCTGATCATTCCGTTAATGCCGAAATTCATTAATGAACTGCGGATTGCCGGAAGATGTGTAATGCTCCCATTGAGCCAGTGGACTTCAACGGTAAGTTGACCGACCAGCTTTTCTAGGCGCTCCTGTTTGCTTTCGTATTCCTTTCTCATCTTGTCCGCTTCACTCGTCCCTTTCTCGAACACCATAGACGCCCGGCTCAGAAACTCGGCTTTCCACCAGCTAATCATCACGGACTCATTTCATATTTGGCGGCAATCTCGTTCACGGTCTGCTCTTCCTGCAAGACCTCCAGCACAATCTTCGTCTTAAAATTTCCTGCGTATCTTTTTCGAGCATAGCGCACCTCATTTCAAGTGATTGGAATAATATAACATTATCACTTACATCATGAACAAGTCTACCGTGTTTAGGATTAAGAAATCATCGGAAGCATTGGGAAAGAAAAAAGCTGTTCCCCAGTAGCTAAACCAACTTTTTGGGAACAGCCCATATTTAAATGATGTTTGTTTCCAGCATGTCTTCGAGATCTTCTTTGGTAAGATGGTAGTGTGCGTTACAAAAGTGGCAATGAGCTTCAGCCTGCCCATCGGTATGGATCATATCTTCTATTTCCTTATTCCCTAAGCTGATAATGGCATTGGTAACGCGCTCTTCTGAGCAGGGACAATGAAATTGCACAGGCATGGTTTCCAGTATGTTCAGGTTGCTTTCTCCCAAAATCTGACCCAGAATCTGCTCTGGCATAAGACCTTCCATGACCATTGCGGAGATGCTTGGAATGCTCTCAATGCGTCTCTCGATAAAACTGATAACCTCCTCCTGCGTATCTGGCATCAGCTGAATAATAAAACCTCCAGCCGCCTGAATAGAGTTATCCGGGTTAACAATAACTCCCGCTCCTACAGAAGAAGGAATTTGTTCGGATTGGACGAGATAAGATGTGAAATCCTCCCCCAGTTCACCCGAAACGAGAGGGACTTGTCCAACAAATGGGTGTTTTAAGCCGATATCTTTAGATACAATTAGCGCTCCATCTGTTCCTACAGCTCTGGCGACATCTAATTTCCCTATCTGATTAAGCTCAAAATGGGTTTGTGGATTTTTTACATAACCTCTAACTTCACCTTTGGAGTTGGTATCGACAAGAATAGTGCCGATAGGTCCGCCGCCATTAATCCTGATCGTCAGTTTATCCTCATCTTTAAGCATGGCTCCCAGCATGACGCCGACCGTCATAGAACGTCCCAATGCAGCCGATGCTGTGGGCCAGGTATAATGACGCCGTTGGGCTTCACTTACCGTTTCCGTTGTTCTCACGGCATAAGCCCGTACCTGGTTATTGTAGGCAAGAGCTTTTACTAAATAATCGTTCATGTTCATATTCCTTTCTGTTCATTAGAGTTCTTTACAAGACCATTTTTTCCTGAATCCAGTTCTCCAAAGAAGTCATTTTGTCATCATATCCTTCTTTAAAAAAGTCAGCGGATAGTGACGCGATGGTTTCTCTTTTCAGAACGGCTTTCCAGGAGGCTTCCGCTTCTTCCATCAAATTTGCCAGTAAACAACACTGATCGTCTTTCTTTAATTCAAGCATATCGTTGTAGATACCGCTGGAAGAATAGAGAGTCTGTTGTCCTTCAATCGCCAGATAAATATCAAATACCCGTATATCCTCAGGTTTTTTCTTTAATTTGAACCCGCCCTTGACACCAGGTACAGAAGTAATCAAATCGGCGCTAACCAATTTACGTAACAGTTTATGAAAATAAGTAGGCGAAGCACCTAACTGCTGGCTAATGGCCTCACCAGGTAAAACAGCTTTGTCCGGCAGCATCGTGAGTAGAAGAAGAGCGTAGACAGATTGTTCGACACCTGTTTTCATATGCACTAGCAATCACCTCGATCTTTATAACCAGGCTAATGTAGATAATGATTATCCATATAAATGCATGATAGACGAGCTTCTCGTAAAAGTAAACTGTTTTTGAACAAAACTAAAAATTTAAATCATTTGCAATTTATAACGGGACACATTATCATAATTGACGTATCAATTGATAGGTCAAATAATTAAGGCGTTGAGGAAAATTCGTAAAATAATATTTTGCCAGGGGGTTTATATATAATGACTACGCGTAACGTTGCACTATCTATATTAGATCTTGCACCTGTCCTTGAAGGCGGCACTCCTGCCGATTCCTTCCGCGACACGGTGGATCTTGCCCAGCATGCTGAACAATGGGGGTACCATCGGTACTGGCTAACGGAGCATCATAATATGCAGGCGGTTGCCAGTGCGGCTACGTCCGTGATCATCGGGCATGTAGCTGCACATACAAACAAGATTCGGGTCGGTTCAGGCGGTATTATGCTGGCTAACCATGCTCCACTCATGATTGCAGAGCAGTTTGGAACTTTAGAGTCGCTCTATCCGGGACGAATTGATCTTGGACTTGGCCGGGCTCCAGGCACGGATCAACCTGCGATGAGGGCACTGCGGAGAGGACTTCACAGTACTGGGGAAGATTTCCCCGAGCAATTGAATGAGCTGCGTTCTTACCTGAATCCAGCACTGAACGGAGCCGTTCCGGGAGTAAGGGCGATTCCTGGAGAAGGGCTGGACATTCCCATCTGGTTACTGGGATCAAGCGGATTCAGCGCACAGCTGGCAGGTCAGCTTGGGCTGCCGTTCGCGTTCGCCAGCCACTTTGCCCCGGCTCATTTGCTTCAGGCTCTGGAGTTGTACCATCGCAATTTTCGGCCATCCAAAGCACTGGATAAGCCATATGTGATGGTCGGTGTTAATGTGCTTGTTGCAGATTCTGATGAGGAAGCAAAATGGCTCTTTACTTCACAAGAACAGCAGTTTCTAAATGTGCTGCGCGGGCACAGCGGAGGACTGAAGCCACCAGTGGATGACATGGAAAAGCTATGGAGTGAGCACGAGAAGGAGATGGTTCGTGGTAATATGCTGGGGTATTCAGCCATCGGCAGTCCTGACACCGTCAAGCAAAAGATGGATTTGATAATCGACCAGACGAGAGCCAATGAGTTGATTACAACCTCTCAGGTATATGACCATCAGGCGCGCCTGCGCTCGTACGAGCTGCTAGCCAAAGTGATGCGTATAGTTGGGTAATTAGATGAGTTAAACGAATGAGGCCGTGCCAGAAAGGTTCTTATAACCGATTCTGACATGGCCTTTATTTTGTGCGTGGCAATGATCGTTTACCAAATGAATATATCCATTTTTTTAGATGGGTAAAAATTAAAATTTATTTTTGATTATTTTTGTATTACTCATTTTCAAATTAAAACAAAAGTGTTATAGTCTCCATAAACAAAGAAAAACCACTGTAATAAAGCCTTTCAAAACTAAAACTGAACTTGGAGGTCTTTTCCTATGGTACAAAGTCTGTGGATTTCTTCACAAGCATCTGAGCAGAAAAGCACGCTGGAAGAGCTCGTATACCGTTCTAACCTGATTGGCACAGATAGGAGTGTGTGCAACTGGGGAGGCGGTAACACTTCGGCCAAAACGATGATACAAGATTTTCGTGGGCGTGAAGTAGAAGTGATGTACGTTAAGGGCAGCGGTTCCGATCTCGCAACAATGAAAGCGCATAACTTCACCGGGCTTCGTATGGAGGATATTCGTCCTTTATTTGAAAGGGAAGATATGTCTGACGAGGATATGGTCGCATATTTGGCGAACTGTATGATAGATGCCAAGCATCCACGGGCTTCAATTGAGACGCTATTGCATGCTTTTCTGCCTTTTACACATGTCGATCATACACACCCAGACGCGATTATTAGCTTGTGTTGTGCGCACAACGGTAAGGAAATGGCTAAGGAAATCTTCGGTGACCGTTTTGTATGGGTGCCTTATATCCGTCCTGGCTTTAAGCTGTCGAAAATGATTGCCCAAGGTGTAATCGATCATCCACAAGCTGAATTGGTATTGATGGAAAAGCATGGTCTGGTTACGTGGGGAGACACATCCGAAGCGGCTTATGCCAAAACAATCCAAATCATTCAAGAAGCAGAAAGCTATATTAAAGCTCGTCAAGAGGAAAAGCAGGCGTTTGGAGGCGTAAAATATAAAGCGCTTACTTATGAAGAGCGCCGAAGCATTGCTTCCCAAGTTATGCCATCCGTCCGGGGTGCAGTCAGTGATGAGAAAAAGATGATCCTCACCTTTGATGACGCGGAGGATGTGTTGGAGTTTGTGAACGGCCGAGATTCTGCTGTTTTATCTCAGGTTGGGGCAGCATGCCCGGATCATCTGGTTCATACCAAGATGAAGCCACTCTATGTAGATTGGACACCGAATGTGGAGGACGTAGAGGGCTTGAAAGTTAAGCTCGCTGAGGGTATAGCGGCCTATAAGGAACAGTATCAAGCTTATTTCGAGCGCAATCGGCATGAGGGAGATGTTATGTTTGAGGCTGCGCCACGTGTAATTTTGATTCCGGGTATTGGTATGATCAACACAGGAAAAAGCTGGAGCAACGCGCAGGTAAGCGGCGCCTTGTATCATCGTGCTATTGCTGTCATGCGAGGAGCAACGGCGTTAGGAGAGTTTGTTTCACTCAGCGAGAACGAGTCATACAACGTGGAATACTGGCCGCTGGAGCTTTATAAGCTGTCACTCGCACCAGCAGAAGCTGAATTTTCCCGTAAAATTGCGTTCATTACAGGCGGTGCAGGCGGGATTGGCAGTGCAACCGTACGTCGCTTGGTGGATGAAGGTGCACATGTCGTACTGGCAGATCTGAATCTGGAAGGCGCGCAAAAGGTAGCCGCAGAGATAAATAGCAGCTACGGAGAAAACCGTGCCATCGCCGTAAAAATGGATGTGACGCAGGAGGAGCAGATTCAGGCTGCCTATGCAGAAACGGCATTGACCTATGGCGGTGTAGATATCATTGTCAACAATGCAGGCCTTGCTACATCCAGTCCGTTCGATGAAACATCGTTAGAGGAATGGAATTTAAATGTGAATGTGCTGGGAACGGGTTATTTTCTGGTTGCACGAGAAGCGTTCAAGCTCATGAAGGAGCAGACACTTGGCGGCAGCATGGTGTTTGTCGGCTCCAAAAACTCAGTCTACGCAGGTAAAAATGTAACAGCCTATAGCTCGGTCAAGGCGCTAGAAGCACATTTAGCCCGTTGTATTGCCGCAGAAGGCGGTGAATATGGCATCCGCGTGAACACCATTTTGCCGGATGCCATTCTGCAAGGCTCGGCAATTTGGAACTCCAATTGGCGCAACGAGCGCGCTGCCGCCTACGGCATCGAGCCCGACCAGCTGGAGGAGCATTACCGCAAACGGACGACGCTGTTGGTCAACATTTATCCGCAGGATATCGCTGAGGGCATTGCCTTTTTCGCCTCATCCAAGGCAGAGAAAACGACAGGCTGTATGCTGACCATCGACGGTGGCGTCCCCGCAGCATTTACACGCTAGCCGAATTAAAATGAACCTATGTAAGCCACATGACGATAGTTTCGAAGGGTTGTAAAACACTTTGGAAAACACGTAAATAAGCAATATAACGTATTTACGTGTTCTCATCCTTTATATACACACTAACACTTTAAAAATAGAAGTGACTTTATGGGTGGTCAGCAGCGGAGCGAGCGGAATTGTTCTGAAGAAGCGTAGCGTTCGCCTTTATCCCCGGATTTTCACCTTTAATATGTTTTAGAAAATAAAAAAATCTGGGGATAACAGCGATCGGAAGAACAATCCGCACGCGAAGCGGCCTCCCCCCCGTAACTCACTTTATTTTCCAAGGAGGAACCACGATGAGTGACAAAGCGTACGCCTTATTCGAGGAGCAACAGCAACAACGGGGCATTGACCTGGAGCAAGTAAAGGCAAAGCTGAGAGCGCTTAGCATAGAAACACCATCCTGGGGATATGGCGACTCAGGTACACGGTTTAAAGTCTTTCAGAAAACAGGCGTCCCGCGTGATCCGTTCGAAAAGTTGGAGGATGCCGCGCAGGTTCATGCTGTGACAGGCTTATGTCCATCCGTTGCGATCCACATTCCGTGGGATACAGTGGACAATTACGGCAAGCTTCGCGGTCATGCCGAAAGCCTCGGTTTGCAGATTGGGGCCGTGAATCCCAATTTGTTTCAAGATGAGGACTACATGCTCGGCAGTGTCACCAATGTAGACCCGGCCATCCGCCGTAAGGCCATCAACCATTTGCTGGAATGCGTGGATATTGCGAAGGAAACGGGCTCTAACGATTTTAGCTTATGGTTCGCAGACGGAACGAATTATCCCGGTCAGGGGGATATTCGCAAACGGAAAAATTGGATGCTGGAAGCGCTCAGTGAAATGTATAAGGCGCTCACACCTGACATGCGCATGCTGATTGAATACAAGGCGTTCGAGCCAGCCTTTTATCATACGGATATTGCCGATTGGGGCATGGCGTACAATTACGCAACCAAGCTGGGGCCGCAGGCACAGGTGCTGGTGGATACAGGGCATCATCTGCCGGGAGCCAACGTGGAGCATATTGTCGCGTTTCTAATTGATGAGCAGCGACTAGGTGGGTTCCATTTTAATAGCTATAAATATGCAGATGATGATCTGATTGTAGGTTCTACCAATCCGTATGAGTTATTTTTGATCTTTTATCAAATTTTAAATGCCGCTCAGGATGTAGAAGCTGATATCCGCCAAACCGTGGACAAAATCGCATACTTGATTGATCAGTCGCACAATATTGAATCCAAAATCCCGGCCATGATTCGCTCCGTGTTGAATGTACAGACTCAATATGCAAAGGCACTCTTGATTAATCATGCAGAGGTGGAAGATGCAGCAAACCGCCAGGATGTGCTGGGTGCAGAGGATGCTGTACGCCAGGCGTTTGAGTTTGATGTGGCACCATTGCTCAGAGCGATCCGTGAAGAGCAGGGATTACCTACAGACCCGATGAAAGCCTACTTGGCATCTAATTATGGCACGCAGATTTTACAAAGAGGCAAGGGTGGTGCAAGCTGGTGAGTATCCTCGCTTATGATTTGGGGGCAAGCAGTGGCAGGGTTCTACTCGGAGAATTGACAGATTCACGTATCGTGGTGGAGGAAATCCATCGCTTTTCGAATGATCCGGTCAAAGTTGGGGAACGTCTGCACTGGGATCTGTTGCGTCTGTATCACGAGGTTCAGCAAGGTTTGCTCAAAGCCAGACATATGGGAGTGAATCCGTCCAGTCTTGCGATTGACTCTTGGGCGGTCGATTTTGGATTGATTGGGGAAACCGGAGAACTGCTAGGCAACCCTTATCATTATCGGGATTGGCACACCCAGGGGGTGATGGAAGAAATACAGGGACGGCTAGGGAAAGAGTCCATTTTTCAGCGTACAGGCATTCAATTTTTGACGTTTAACACGATTTATCAGCTGGCTGCTATGCGAAATGCCAGTTCACCGTTGCTGGAGCAGGCAAAGCATTTCTTGATGATTCCAGATCTGCTGCGGTATTTTCTGACAGGTGAAATGTACAATGAGTTTTCGAATGCGACCAGCACGCAATTATATAATCCGTTGCAGCAAAAATGGGATGAAGAGCTTTTGTCTGGAATCGATATCCCCCGTTCCTGGTTTGGTGAGGTCCTAGAACCAGGAAATGTTGTAGGAACGATCCGCTCGTCGGTCATGACCGATCTGGGCATTGGAGCGATTCCTGTGATTGCAGTAGCAGAGCACGATACAGGATCTGCTGTGGCTGCCGTACCTGCGCTGGAGCGCTCGTTTGCGTACTTAAGCTGCGGAACATGGTCCCTGATGGGAACGGAAACGGCACAGCCTGTAATCAATGACGATACGCTTCGTTTTAATTTTACGAACGAAGGTGGGGTTGGTCGAACTTACAGGCTGCTTAAAAACATTATGGGCTTGTGGATTTTACAGGAGGCGCGCAGAGAGTGGAAGCGGCAGGGCTACTCCTATTCCTTCCCCGAACTGGTTCATATGGCAGAACAGGCTCCAGCATTCACTTCTTTGATTGATCCGGACGATGAACTGTTCCTGCACGCCGGGGATATGAAAACACGTATCCGTCAATATTGCCGCAACACTGGGCAGCCGTTGCCGGAGACGCCGGGAGAGATTACGCGCTGTATTTTGGAGAGTCTGGCGTTAAAGTATCGTTACATTTTGGAGCTTACGGAACGGGTGTCAGGACAACGGTTTAATGGTTTGCATATGGTCGGAGGAGGGATTCAAAATCGCTTGCTGTGCCAATGGACGGCCAATTCAATTCAAAAACCCGTGTGGGCTGGACCCGCAGAAGCGAGCGCAATCGGCAATCTTGCGGTACAATGGATGACACAGGGAAAGTTCGCCGATATATGGGAAGCACGCCGGGTCATCGCAGATTCTATTTCCGTGGAGGAATATGAACCTGCCGAGTCAGAAGCGTGGGAGGATGCCTACGGGCAATTCCGGCGAGTGGCGGGACTTTTTGTACATTAAAGATGTGGAGTGAGATTGCCATGCTGGTCGCAGAAAGATATGAGATGATTGTGCAGCTCGTTAATGAAAAAGGAAGCATACGGGTGTCCGAATTGAGTGAGTTGTGCAAAGTAACGGAGGAAACGATCCGCCGTGATCTGGACCGCCTGGAGCAGGCGGGACGACTGCGCCGTTCGCATGGGGGAGCGGTCAGTGTCAAAAACGAGCAACCTGAAACGCCCTATGCGGTACGGGAAATTATGAACGCAGAGGAAAAGCGTAGGATTGCCGAAGAAGCGGTCAAGCAGATTCAGCCGAATGATCGTATTTTGCTGGATGCTAGCACAACCGCCTGGTATATGGCGTCAAGCTTACCGGATATTCCTTTGACAATATTAACAAATTCGATTCGGGTAGCTACAGAGCTGGCAGGTAAGGAAAAAATCGAGGTCATTTCGACGGGGGGGCAGTTGCTTCAACGCTCGTTGTCATATGTAGGCCCGCTCGCAGAGCGTTCACTAGAAACCTATTATGTGGATAAATTGTTTTTCTCCAGCCAAGGGGTTCATCTGGATCGCGGTATTAGCGAATCGAATGAACTGCAAGCTCGTTTGAAGCAGAAAATGGTCAGCATTGCAGACCGTGTGATTTTACTGGCGGATGCGAGCAAATTTGGGCAGCAGGCGTTTACGCATGTCGTGAACCTGTCGCAAGTGTCCGAGATCATTACAGATTCACGGTTGTCGGACCCGATTCGCAGTCAACTTGCGGAGCTGGTGATTCCAGTTACGGTTGTATAAAGCGGGGAGTTTCCAAGGTGAAGGCCGCTTTGCGTTTCATTTAATCTTACGATCGCTGTTGCAGGAGGATTCTTTGATGATGTAAAAAAGGTATAATTGAGAATCCCACTGCAAGCTTCTAAATTATCACTTCCCCGGATTTTTAGCAGTGAGTAAAAAATCTGGGGGCAACAGTGATGGGAAGCAACATCCGACTGCGCAGTGGCACTAAAGGTAACTTTTCAGTTATAAAGTAATAGCAATTCCATGGACGGAAGGGGTGTTCCGTATGAAGGTATCTTTATTTATTACCTGTCTGAGTGATGCGATTTATCCCAAGGTGGGGGAAGCGATGGCACGCTTGCTTGCCAGATATGGTGTTCAGCTGGATTTTCCGAAGGTGCAGACATGCTGCGGACAGCCGTCCTATAACAGCGGCTATTGGGATGAAACGAGGGCTGCGGCCAAAACGATTTTGAAAGCGTTTAACGACAGCGATTTTGTCGTATCTCCTTCCGGCTCTTGCACATATATGATTCATCATTACCCGGAGTTGTTTAAGGATGAACCCGAATGGCTCGATTCGGCACGGAGGCTGGAGCAAAAGACGTATGAGTTTACGCAATTTATGGTGCAGGTGCTTGGCGTGACCGATGTGGGCGCGTCTTTTCCGCATACGGTAACCTACCATCCGTCTTGCCATGGCACACGTTTGCTCGGCGTGAAGGAGGAACCGATGAAGCTGCTTGGCAGTGTAAAGGGGCTGCAATTAGTACCACTTCCCTTTGCTGAGGACTGCTGTGGCTTTGGCGGGACTTTCGCGGTGAAAATGCCGGATATTTCGGGAGCGATGGTGACTGAAAAAGTGGACCACATCAGGGAGACCGAAGCCGAGGTACTGGTCGGACTAGATATGGCCTGCTTGATGAACATTGCCGGAAATCTCCGGTATCGCGAGGAACCAGTTCGGGTCATGCATCTGGCTGAGCTGCTGTATGAAGGGGTGAAGCACGTATGACCGCTGTACATTCACATTCCATGAACCAAAAGGTTAAAAACCGCGCAGAGCTGGCCCTGAACGACGATTTTCTGCGGAATGCAGTTCGTTTCACTACCGAGCGTCTGCGCAACGGCAAGCGGGTGGCCTCAGAGCAGCATGGAAATTGGGAGGAATGGCGTGAACGGGGCCGCCAAATTCGTCTTCATACCATTGCCCATCTGGACTATTACTTAAATCTATTTGTAGAAAATGCCCGCGCCAACGGGGTGCATATCCATTTTGCCGACACAGCAGCCGATGCCGTACGTATTACACTGGATATTGCTGCGCATAGCCAAGCTCGTTCCGTCGTCAAATCCAAGTCGATGGTGTCGGAGGAATTACATTTGAATCAGGCGCTGGAGGGTGCGGATATCGAGACGATTGAAAGTGACCTCGGTGAATATATTATTCAACTGGCAGGAGAGCCCCCGTCTCATATTGTCATTCCGGCGATTCACAAAAACCGCTATCAGATTGCCGAGCTGCTGTCCAAAGAAGCAGGGGAGAAACTGTCCGCGGATACGACGATTTTGGCAGGCTTTGTCCGCAAAAAGCTGCGTGAGAAGTTTCTAGAAGCAGATATTGGCATGACCGGGTGTAACTTTGCCATCGCCGAGACAGGCTCCATGGTTCTGTTTGAAAATGAAGGCAACGCACGAATGGTATCCACTTTGCCCAAAACGCAAATTACGTTGATGGGCATGGAACGGATTATTCCATCCTGGACGGATTTGGAGGTGATGGCTACATTACTGCCACGATCTGCTACCGGACAGAAGCTGACCATGTACATGTCTGGTATTTCAGGCCCCCGGCGCAGCCAGGATGCCGATGGGCCTGACGAAATGCACATTATCATCGTAGATAACGGACGTTCACTACAGCTAGGCAATCCCGAGTTTCAAGAGCTGTTGAATTGCATTCGCTGCGGGGCTTGCCTGAATGCCTGTCCGGTGTACCGACACATTGGCGGACACGCGTATGGTGGGACATATAGTGGCCCTATCGGTGCAGTGCTTACGCCTGCCCTTCATGGCAACATTGAAGAGTGGAACGATATTGCGAGTGCGTCCAGTCTGTGTGGTGCGTGTTATGAAGCCTGTCCGGTCAAAATACCGCTGCATGATATGCTGGTATATTTGCGTAGACGTAAGGTGGAGGCGGGACAAGGAGATAAGCTGGAAACGGCAGGAATGAAAGGTTTTGCGACAGTGGTTTCCAGCTCGAAGCGATTCGCAGCGGCGATTCGGCTAGGGCAGATTGCACAGAAAGCGGTCGTCCGTAAGGGCGAAATTACCCTTAAGCTGGGCCCGCTAAAGGGATGGAATACGTACCGCGTAGCTCCCTCTCTGGCGAAAAAATCCTTTCGTCAGCAGTGGAACACGCTGGAACATAAACTGGAGCAGGAACGCAACGTGATGCAGCCGGATGTTCTCAGCCGCATGGAGAAGATTTTGGCAGATAGAAGTAAAGGAGGGACGCAGCATGAGGGAACAGAGTAATCCTTCTGCGCAAGCAAAAGCGGCCCATGAAGCGTGGCTTCAGCAAATGGAAGCAGAATCGCGTGCTAAGCAAGTACGCTTTATGGACGGCATCGCGACGCGGCTCAAGCGTCCACGACAGACGGAGCCGCCAGTTCAGCCGTTTCGCGGGGCACCTGCATTTTGGCACGAATTCGAATGGAGCGCGGAGCAGCGCATCGAGGAGTTCACCGCCAACTTTACAAGTGTTGGCGGGCATGTCGTGCGTCTGCCGGATTTGGAGCAGACCGCAGACTGGATCGCGCTCAAAGCGCGAGAGCTGGGAGCGGCCTATATCGTCCGGCAGAATGAGCCGGACCTGGATGCGCTCCAGCTGGAATCGGCGCTGCCGGAAGTCCGTTTATCGGTGTGGAACACCGATCCAGTCGAGGACTGGAAGGCCCGCGCTGCCGAGGCGGATATCGGCATCGTCATCGCCGACGAAGCGGCTGCTTACACCGGTTCGGTAGCGGTGCTATCCTCGCCGAAGAAAGGCCGTGCGGTAAGCCTTTTGCCAACCGCACTGATTATTCTTCTGCCCGTAGAGCGCTTGCGAACACGACTGGGCGAGATTCTAAGTCGCTTTGACGAAGTCGGGCGTGAGCAACTGCCCGCAGGCATTCATTTTATTACTGGACCGAGCCGCTCGTCGGATATTGAAAATGATTTGACGATTGGCGTGCATGGACCCGGCATCGTCTATACGTTGTTAGTGGGCTAGCGTGTAGACTGCCTAAAGAGCATGATACAGGGGAAAACGGGTTTCAAAATCTGTTTGTCTGCGATTACTCCTAACCGAAATGCGGCCATCGTGCAGCTCAGTAATACTTTTTGTAATCGCAAGGCCCAGTCCGGTGCCCCCAGTTTCCTTGGAACGTGATTTATCCACCCGGTAAAACCGCTCAAACAAGTGCGGGACATCTTCCGCAGGAATTGGGGTGCCGTAGTTGGTGCAGATTACCACCGCCTCGTCGTCTTCGCGTCCTATGGTGATATCGAGGCGTTTGCCGTCTTTTCCGTATCGAATAGCGTTGGAAAACAAATTTTCATACAGGCGTACCAGCTCGTCAGTATCGGCTAGAATCCGAACAGGCTCGACGATTCGGACACGGTAGGACATGCCCGCCTGTTCCAGCGAGGGTACAAATTCCTCAGCAAGCTGAGTGAGCAATTTGCCGACATCTACAGGCTCCAGCTCCAGTGGCAGACTGCCACCGCTCACACGCGTGTATTCAAATAGCTCGTCGATCAGCTTTTTTAGCGTCAATGACTTTTCATAAGCAATGTTCACATAATAGCGCAGCTCAATTTCATCCCGATAGCGGTCGGTTTCAATATATTCCAAAAAACCGATCACGGATGTTAGCGGGGTACGAAGATCATGAGATACGCCGGTGATCAGGTCGTTTTTGGCTTTGGCGGAAGCCCGTTCTTCTTCCAGTGAGAGACGGAGCTTGTCCGCCATGGTGTTCATATTTTTCGCCAAGGTACCCAGCTCGTCCGCTGAAGAAACAGGAATCGTATAGGACAGATCTCCATCAGCAAACTCCTGCATCCCCGTCGTAATTTCGCGAAGGTAGCCAATCGTATTTTTGGTAAAAAGGAAAAAGAAATAGATATATGTAGGTAGCCCGCCCACCAGCATGATCAGTGGGGATCCAATGTGATTTACGGTCCAGCGAACCAGACGGGTGCCAAAAAATGAACGGGAAGGGTTCAGCCATAGCAGCAAAGATGCTCCATAATAAAACACCATCAAAATCAGTCCGGTTAGAGCGAAAGCGGCAAGGCTAAGGGCTGCCAGCTTCCATCCCAACGTGTCATATCGTTTTGCCTTCAAGACGTGAATCCTCCATTAATCGAATTTTTCCATTTTGTAGCCGATGCCCCACACCGTTTTCAGGTATTTGGGTTTTCTCGGATCAGTCTCAATTTTCTCGCGAATTTTACGCACATGAACCATCAGCGTATTGTTGGATTCCAGATATTGCTCTTTCCACACTTTTTCATAGATCTGCTCCATGCTCAGTACTTGACCACGATTACGGGCCAACAGCTCGACAATGGCAAATTCGCGCGGGGTCAGCTTAATGGATTCTCCGGCGAGAGTGATCTCATGCGTAGCAGAATTAATGGTGAGTTCATCCAGTATCATTTCATGCTCCAATGCAGGGGAGGAGTGGGTATATTTCCGTACTCTGCGGAGCTGGGATTTGATGCGTGCCACCAGCTCCAACGGGCTGAATGGCTTAGTGACATAATCATCGGCTCCAACGCTAAGTCCTGTGATTTTGTCCATATCTTGTCCCTTCGCAGACAACATAATAATCGGAAAATGCTCGGTTTCCCTGATCTTCATGCAAGCTTCAACCCCGTCCATATTGGGCATCATCACATCAAGCACCATCACATCTATCGATTCCCGACTGACTTGCTCCAGCGCTTCCAGTCCGTCCCGTGCCATGAGCAGTCGATATCCTTCATTTTCCAAATAAATTTGCATCAGCTTAATAATTTCAGGTTCATCGTCTACTAATAAAATGGTTCCGTTATGCATGGTTGCGCACCCTTTCTGTTCTTTCTAGCAGTAAACAATATGGGCGTATTATATACCTTTTTAAAGATGGAGGCTATGGACACTCATCTCAGTTCGCTTGCTTGGGGTCGTCAGCCTTTGGATAGGGCTGTTTCAGTTGAAGAAATGCGGTTTTCTTGCTTGAATTGTCTTTTTTCTATTTCTGGTAGTTGACCGAACAAGATCCAAGCAAATGGCAGGAAACGGGAGATGATCGACACGACGAGCCAAGAGCAAAGAAGTGCAAAGAAAAAACCTCCGGCATACCACACATGAATAAGCTGCGGAGAACCGATATGTGGTGAAAACTGCCGATACAGGAGCAGGAAGAATGGATGAACCAGATACACACCAAACGACAGTGTGCCCAGACGTTCCAGTTTGCGAGTGACAAAGGAATGTTGTCGTCTAAACATTAAAAAGCAAATCTGTAGTATTACCAGCGTGCTAGACAGGCTGTACATATTATACATAAGTTCAAAAACTAGCGAATTGTACGAGATTCCGTACATTCTATTTTCGTACCACATATAGACATGCATGGTGGCTGAAATCAGCCATAAACCCCAAATTGCGATCCATGTCAGCACGCCGGCAACACTTCGTTCCCCCTTACGCATCAGAAACCACGTTTTCAGCTGTGGGTAGTAGTAACCGAGAGCAGCACCCAGCATGTAGCAGGCTATATAAGACAGTGCCCAACTGCCCTTATTTTGAACCTGAAATAGAAATTTATTTCCAATAACAAATGACCACTGTACCAATAGCCCAAGGACAATAGACCATTGTGGAAGTTGCCGACAACGCTGGAACAGCCACAGTACGAATGGAAATGCGAGATAGAATTGCATCATGATAAAAATATAATATAAATGAGTATAAGCTTTGCCTGTGGCCAGTTTCAGAGCAAAGCTCTTCGCAAGTGTGGCTATACTCCATGGTTCGGAGCTGCCAGCTATAAGGGACAGGATGAAATAAAACAGGGAGAACATGACGTAGGGTAAGAGTATGTACAGCAATCTCTGCTTATAAAAGCGGGTCAAGAGCTGTCGTCCCAACGGACGATCCTTGTAGTTGTAGAACAGCACCATGTTGCTAAGCGCGATAAATACAGGGGTGCCATACTTCATCAACACATTGAGCGCATTATATACAACATAAAGACTGGAATTTGTAAGCTGAACCGTTGCATAAGAAGTGGCATGTACCATCAAGACGGCTAAAATCGCCATGGCTCTGACCAACTGCAATTCGGGAATTTTTTCTTTGGTCTTAGGCTTCATAAGCTTCATTTCCTTTCAGGAGTGAACTGTATCTTGTTGAACTCTTTCTATTAAAAGATAAAGTTCTTAACAACCTGAAAGGGAACGGCTTAAGAAACGCTTATGAACTTCTTAACTTTTGTTAAGAATTGAGGATTTTGCAAAAATCCCATAAGCGACTTCCAATGAACAAGATATAGATCGAAATGGTTTAGTTCGTCTATATATTGCACTTCGGAGCGACTGGAATCGAATTTGCAAAATCCTGAATTAAAAAGAACTTCCATAGGCTCAAAATGAGCAGCTTGGAAGTTCTTTTTAATACTCATGTTCATTCGTTATTTGCAACGTTTGATAGGTGCGCGTCTGATTTGTCCACGAATGGCACCGTTCGGATGACGGATCGTGTGGACATTGACGTAGGCATTGCCCTCTCTAATTTGGCATACCAAATCATAAATGGTTCTGCCTCTGAGCGGACCGGTAAGATCACATGCACGAAGCACGCCGCTAACGACGCCTCTTCTAACGGTTATTCCAAACTTCGAAGGACCAAACAGTGTAGCAACAACAGGGCCATTTTCACCTCTTCGTCCCAGATGAATATGCGCTTCGGTTACCCGTGAAATATTGCGTACAGTCAGTTCAAAGCTTAATTGTTGGCTCGTTGGACGGTAACGAAATTCGGCTGTTCCTGTCGCATTTGTTCTGACAGGAGGCACTTCATTAGCCCCCCTTAAGGTGGCTCTAAACTTATTAGACATGACATCCCTCCTTTCCCAGTGTTGGTTTAGTGTATTCACAGGGCCAGAGAAAGGGCTGTACATTAGCCTATTCATCCAAAGTTGTGTGTTTTACAAGTTATTCAGTCCAAGCACAAAACAAACTTTTTCATAGTCTATGAGTATCTGCTAGAGAGAGGAGGGGAAACCATGGGAACATTTATTGATGGAAGAACATCCCAAAATGCTTCGACAGCCAACTCTATTGCCATTCCGATCACTGTTTTAAATACACCTCAATTGTTCGGGCAGATCGGATTAAACACACAGGGAGCTACAGGTACGCCACGGGTTCTGCTTAAAGGAACCATATCGCTTCAACTTCCGCTTGCTTTAGTCGGGATAACGATCACTATTGTAAGAGGTACCCTGGTCACTGACCCTGTTGTTTATTCGGCTACGTCTACTTTTAGTTTGAGTTTATTAGCTCCACAGGTTATTGCGTTCTCAGCTGATGACTTTAACCCGCCGATTACACCACAATTGGTTTATACAGCTTTTGTTTCTGCTAACCTGCTGGGTACAGTACGAGTAGGTCCAGAGAGCTTTGACGGAATTCTGGCTGCGGATTAATGTAGTAATTTTGATATGACGAAATATGCTTCATAAAGCTTCGCAGTTGTAACTGCGAAGCTTTTTTTGTGTACAAGTACAAGTTTCAGCTTAACGAATAAACTACTTTTCTTTTGCATAAGAATTACATAGGTATAACCCTGCAACAATGAGTAGAATTTTATGTATGCGTTTACAAAAAAACAAAATGTCCTTTGCTTCATACAATTAAAGATTTGGAGGAGGAATGAAGAATGAAGTGGAAAAAAGGATTGACTGGTATGCTTTTAGCAGCTTTTTTATGTGGTGTACCAGGTGTGGGCATAGCTACCCCGGCACATGCATCCGCTGGCGAGTACAAGTTTGATTTTGGTGGAGGTACGGTCGAAACGGGTTATACTGGAGTGAGCGCTTCGCTGTCCTATGACTCAGCACGTGGCTATGGATTTCGTACCCCTGAGAATATGCGTAATGTCAGTGCTTCGGGGACTGGAGTAGCAAGTGATGCGGTACGGTTTCTGACTACAGGTACGAAAAGCGAGAATACTTTTGACGTTGATCTTCCTCCTGGTTTGTATGAGGTGTCGGTTACTTTAGGAGATACCTCTCGTTCGAGTATTGCGGCTGAAGGGGTATATCAGGTCATTAATATGACAGGGAATGGGGCCAAGGATCGCTTTCAAATTCCAGTGACAGATGGACAGCTAAATCTGCTGGTTACTGAAGGCAAAGAGGGCGCGGTCTTCACACTCAGTGCATTGGAAATCAAGCAATTATCTAGCAATCCGGTTACGAATCGAACGATTTATATCGGTGGAGATTCTACGGTTTGTAACTATTATCCGCTAGATAGCAGCGTGCAGGCGGGATGGGGTCAACTGCTGCCAGAGTTTGTGAACACGAATACTTTTCAAATTCGCAATATGGCGTCAGGAGGCCAAATTGCTAGAGGCTTCCACCAGGACGGTCAGTTGGAGGCCATCGTCCAATATATCAAGCCGGGGGATTATTTCATTCTCCAATTGGGCATTAATGACACCAATCCAAAGCATAACGAAAGCGAAGCGGAGTTTAAGGACTGGATGCGGGATATGATCCGGCAGGTTAAGGCCAAGGGGGCGACGGTAATCCTGTCAACTCCGCAAGGACGAGCCACTGACTTTAATGCTAACAACAATGTACACAACGCAGAAAATAGATGGTATAGAAGCGCTATTTTGGCGCTGGCTCAAGAGGAACAAACGCCTTTAGTCGATCTGAATGTTCTTAGCTCAGCTTATTTCACTTCTATTGGTAAAGACGCTACACTGGCCTTGTATATGAACGGCGATACACTCCATCCAAACTATGAAGGTGCAAGAGAACTGGCCCGATTGGTAGCACAGGATTTAAAAAGGCAGGGTCTGAGCGGATTCTAAATTTAAATTATGGGTTTTCCCCTGCTTCTTGCATTCGTAGGAGCAGGGGTTTTTAGCCTCTGTTCAAGGTGCTATAATTATTGAAAAAGCAATAGTAATACGGAGGAATTAGAACATGCAGCCTTTCACTGCCCGTGTGCTTCAAATTATACTGTTGATCCCTGAGGGAAAAGTAATGACTTACGGTCAAATTGCGGCAGAGGCCGGAAGCCCAAGAGGTGCCAGGCAGGTGGTGCGAATTTTGCATACATTGAGCCAAAAACACCGACTTCCTTGGCATAGAGTAGTCAACCGCTTGGGGGAGATTGCTTTGCAGGAGGATGAGTCCGCATCCCTGCAGCGTCTGTATTTGGAGGAGGAAGGCATACGTTTTAATGAAAGCGGGCGTATTCCACTAGATCAATATCTCTATGATCCGCAAGCGGAGATGGAAGAATAGGAACGGAACAAGCTATGCGGTTTTATATTAGATTTGATTATCACAAAAATCCGGGACAAATCAATTATCGATTTGTCCCGGATTTTTTTCATCTAGCATACGAAGAGATAACTAGAGGTAATCTGTTATTTATAGCATAAGATTCACTTGTCAGTTTATCCAATAAGATGCTGCTGATCCCGTTGGGCAAGGTGAAAAGAAATGCTGTTCATCAGCGGTATATCATTATTTTTCCGGGCTTCCCGGATTAGTTGTTTCTTTTTTTGTTCTGATTCACGTAAAAAGCGGGTCATCCACAAATCAGACGGTTCGTTAGTGGTTGTCATGCGAGATTCTTTTATCATCTATTAACCCTCCCAGTGAGCGGCTGTTATTCTTTCTCTAGTATATGTTCCAAACCTTAATAGATGCTGTTGGTTTCCTTAAAATTAGCTGAAAATTAGGTAAAGTTCAGGTAAAAATAGGTTGAATCGATATCTGTTTGGACGAAAAGTAGTATAAAGCGAGTAATTTGGAAGTAAAGGTTACAAAAATGTATTGTTTTGACACCTTGTACCAACATAAACCTGAAAGTACAATTAGAATACAAAGAGTTTGTGGAAATTTATGTCGAAAAGAATGGAAATGATTCGAAGAATGCACGAAAGGGGAGAGATTCATCTATGAAGCAAAAAGCGGCTGCCGTGCTGCTTGTATTGTCCTTATCATCAGGCTTGGCCTCCACTGTACAGGCTGAGAGTTTATCAGGAAATGTAGCGTCAAGTACGTCAGTTAGTCCATCCGCTGGGGCTACATCGAAGACATCATCCGTAACGGGTCAGGCTTTACCTACATTAACACTTAAGCAGGCCGCGGAATGGGCACAGACGAACAGTTACAATACGCGTACCGCCGAACGGGACGTAGAGCGTCACAGAATGGAACTAAAAAATGCAGAAAAGGATCTGGGGAATGCATTTGTTGATTTTATAGACGGCGAATATGTTGATGATAATACCTCTTGGAGAAGTTATAACTCTTCGACGCTATCTTATCTAGCCAGCAAAAAGCAGGCGCAGTTCGCCAAAGACCAGATTTATTTTAATGTGATGAAAAGCTACCAAAGTGTGTTTGTAGCAGAAAACCAGGTGAAAAATGATCTGGAAGCGCTTGAAATTGCTCAAGCGGAGGAAAAGATTGCACTTGCCAAATTTGCGCGCGGCAAGCTGTCTGAGTATGCAAAAAACGAGAGTACACAGGCCAGAAGCCAGGCTCAGCAAACAGTAGAGCAGGGGAAAATTGCGTTACAAAAATCCAGAGATGCTCTGAACTTCCTTATGGGACAGCCTAATGGAACAGCTTATGAATTGGTTGATCGACCCGTGTACAAGGAACCAAAAAAACTGGATATCGAATTACATATACAACAGCTGACAGACATGAATCCGAATTTATGGAAGCTGGAGGATAGTATCAAAACTTCGGAGCTCAATGTGAGATACTTCGATTTTAACAGCGGCGCAGGTGCTTACGATCTAGCTAAAATGGATGTCGATACAGCCAAAGAGGAGCTAGCCAAAGGTCAAAAGGATTTTGCCGAATCACTCCGCAATTTGTATGCCACGGTTAAGGAAAACCAAAAGAAATACGTACAACTGGAAGAAAGTTTGCGTACGGCAAAAGAGGCCTTGGAGTTATCACGCAAAAAGTGGGCCAGAGGTCTAATTATCGAGACGGAGTTGAAAAATAATCAGCTAAAAGTGAACCAGATTGAACGGCAAATGGAAGAGCTGGCGATCGAGTTGGATCAAAATGAGTATACGTTGAACAAGCCATGGAGCACATAGGGAGGAAAAGGCGTTGGCAGAAACGGTTTTAAATGATGCTTTAATCAAGTTACGGAAAAAACGGAGAAAAAAGTGGATATGGACTGCAATTGTTCTACTGGTTGTAGGTGGAGGCGGAGCGGCAGTATATCTGAATCTGCCCAAGGAGCAGGAGGCACCTTTAGTTCAGGATGAGACGCTTAAAGTAGAGCGCGGCGATGTGAGTGAGAAGCTGGACACGTCCGGCACTGTGCAAGCATCCAAGGAAGTGAAGTTAAACTTCACGAGTGCAGGTGATAACAAGCTGGCAGCGGTAAATGTGAAAGCCGGGGACAAGGTGAAAAAAGGACAGGTGCTGGCTCTTCTGGACAGTTCAGAAATTAAAATGCAAATTCAGACTGCGTCTGATACTTTGGAAATATCCAAAGCCAAGCTGGCTGAATTAGAAAAAGGTCCGAAGGCAGAGGATATTGAAATTCAGAAGACAAATGTACTTCGGGCCAAAATGGCTATCGATACAGCGCAAGAATCATTTGAATTGGAAGAAGCCGAAAGTCAGAAGAAAACTTCCCAAAAGCTGTTGGAACAGGCGCGAAAGGCATATGAAGACCAAAAGTTTTTACATGATGCCGGTGCGGTGTCCAACAGTGAATTGGAGCAGGCAGAGCAAGCACTGGATAAAGCACAGACGGACTATGATGGTCTGGATCTGCAGTTCCGCAAAATCATGTCGCAAAAACGTCGCACCATTTCAGAAGCTGAAATCGGATATCGTACGGCAATGGCAGAGCTTCGCAAAATTCAGGTTCCGGCTGATGCATCCAATATTCAAGCCTCACGGATAGAGGTTCGAAGACAGGCGACGGAACTGGAGCAGAAGAAAAATGAATTGAACAAGCTTCAGGTCACAGCACCTTGGGACGGAGTGATCTTGAAGGTGAACGGGGATGTGGGGACCAGTCCGACCGCTCCATTCATTGTCATGAATAACTCGGATTCCAACGATCTTAAGGTAGTTGTAAAGGTAAGTCAGACCGACATTGTCAAAGTAAAGAAGGGTCTTTCAGCCGTGTTGACTACCAATGCCTATCCGGGTGAATCTTTTCCTGGGAAAGTGCAGTTCGTCTCACCGGAAGCTTCTACGGATGAAGGGATGACGACGTATCTGATGGAACTGTCTGTTCACGACCCGAAAGCAAAGCTTAAAACAGGCATGATTATGAATGTGGCCGTTATTTTGGGAGTACACAAAAATGTACTGTTCGTTCCTGCGACTGCGCTGAGATCCGAAGGAGGACAGGACGGCGTGTATGTTTCCGCTAATAACGCTGCGAATCCGGGGGCACGCACATTCAAGCCCGTAGAACTTGGATTTTACACCCCAGACCGTGTAGAGCTTAAGTCCGGTGTTAAGGAGGGTGACACGATTATTGTGCCTGCTCCTGAACCTCCGCCGGACCCTTCCGCTATGGGTGGCATGCAGGGAGGCTTTTAAAAGGGTATGAGATACGTCATTCAGATTGAGGATTTGAAAAAAGTGTACCAGGTAGGAGATCAGGAAATTCATGCCCTGCGAGAGGTACAACTTAATATTGCTGACGGTGATTTTGTTGCGATCATGGGACCGTCTGGATCAGGCAAGTCCACGATGATGAATGTCATCGGCTGTCTGGATTTACCTACATCGGGACAATTTTATTTGGATGGCTATTCGATATTAGATGCCCGCGAGGATGAACTGGCTATTATACGTAATCAGAAAATCGGATTTGTATTTCAAAAATTCCATTTGCTCCCGCGAGCAACGGCTTTGGAGAATGTGGAACTGCCTATGATCTATGCAGGTATTTCTGCCAAGGAGCGTCGTTTGCGGGCAATGGAAGCCCTCACTAGCGTAGGTCTAGGCGATCGGATGAACAATAGGCCGAACGAATTGTCAGGCGGTCAGCAGCAGCGGGTATCCATTGCGCGCGCACTTGTGAACAATCCGGTTATTCTCTTGGCGGATGAACCAACAGGGGCTTTGGATTCCAAAACAAGTGTGGAAATCATGGGGATTTTTCAGCGGCTGAACGATCAGGGGAAAACGGTTGTACTGGTTACTCATGATCAAGAGGTTGCGGAATATGCCAAGCGTCTGATTCACTTTCGGGATGGGCGGATTGAAAAGGATCAGCCTGTTGAGGAACGAAGAATGGCGGCAGAGGAAGTGAAGGCATGAAGTTTCAGGAAATTATTCGTGTATCGCTCAACAGTTTGCGCACCAATATGCTGCGATCCTTACTGACCATGGTGGGCATTATTATTGGAGTGTCCGCTGTGATTGCGATTGTAGCCATTGGTAAAGGATCAACGGCTACGATTACATCGCAGATCAACAGTATGGGAAATAACCTGCTGATGATTTATCCTTTTGCTCCATATGATGGATCAAGTTCCATGTCGTTTAATCAGACGAAAGGAATATCACTTGAAGATATCGAGGCGCTAGAGCAGCAAAAAGCAGTAGCCGAGGTGGCGCCAAGTGCGATGACCAATGCAGATATTACATGGAGTCGCAATAAGGTCAGCGGGCAAATTGAGGGGACTTCGCTGGAATTTGTTCATGTGAGAAAGTTGTCGCTCGCTCAGGGCAGATCGTTTACCCACTATGAAGTGGATAAACGATTGAATGTGGCCGTGCTTGGGAGTGATGCGGCTCGTAATATTTTCGGCCCGGATGCCTCCAAAGCGGTAGGTGAGATCATTATGATCAAGCAATTGCCCTTTAAGGTGGTTGGTGTGCTGGCCAATGCCAATTCCAATATGAGTAACAGCGGACAGCAGGTATATGTGCCAATCACAACGGGGATGGAACGGCTAGGTAATATGAGCATTCAGCAGGTAGATGCCTCGGCAACAACGGAGGACAAGATTGATCAGGCAAGTGCTGAAATTCGGCAGGTGCTACGGGCCAGGCATGAGCTAAAGCCATCAGAGGGCGATGATTTTCAAATTATGACCCAGACGGAAATCTTAAAAAAAGTGTCCGGGGTTGAACGGGTTATGAATATGTTGCTGATCGGCGTGGCTGCAATTGCGCTTGGCGTTGGCGGTGTGGGTATTATGAATATTATGTTGGTGTCCGTCACGGAGCGTACGAGAGAGATCGGAATTCGCAAAGCGATTGGTGCACAGCGCAGTGATATTATGCTGCAGTTTGTGGCTGAGGCTGTTTTTCTCAGTCTGATGGGTGGACTGGTCGGCGTAATGGTGGGTCTTGGGGGTGCAAAACTGCTTGAGAAATTCGTCCAATTGCCGATTGTGTATTCGATAGAGCCCGTGCTGTACTCTTTTCTGTGCTGTATGGCAGTCGGGGTGTTGTTCGGAGTATATCCGGCGCGGAAGGCGTCGAAGCTACGTCCGATTGATGCTTTAAGATACGAATAAGGGAGCGGGTACTTCGCCTTACTCGAAAGAGCAGGGTGTAAGTACCCGTTTTTTGTGTGTAATAAGTGTTTTAAATGATGAAAAGACATGAATAAACACTTTAGTTTTATATATATGATGTTTTATATGATTTTTAAGGTTGATTTATTGTTATATATGACGTATTATATTCAATATCAGATCAAAAGAAAAAAGGAGGGACGTTCATCATCGACCTTACGGCAAGACAAGTAGAAATTTTAAACATTGTACAAAAGCATGCCCCGATTACCGGGGATCAGATTGCGGAAATGCTTAATCTCAGCAAGGCGACCATTCGGACCGACTTATCCAAATTGGGCATTCTGAATTACATAGATGCAAAGCCCAAGGTCGGATATTTTGTTGGAAAGCGGGGCACGCCAAATCGGGAGGAGAAATTCCGGCTGTTGCAAATGAAGGTCGGCGATCTTCATGGGGTTCCAGTCATCGTACGTGAAACAACAACGATTCAGGAAGCTGTCGTGGCTCTCTTTTTGGAAAATGTGAGCAATTTGATCGTCACCGATGAAGACGGAGATTTGGCAGGGGTAGCTTCCCGCAAGGATTTGCTTAAGGTAACGTTAGGCAATCCCAATGCAGCAACCATTCCTGTCAGCCTTGTGATGACCCGACAGGCGAATGTTGTCACCGTTTCCCCAGAGGATACGGTATTAGAGGCAGCGCGCAAAATTATTGCCCGTCAAATCGACAGCCTGCCTGTCGTCGTCCCTTCCGACTCCGACAAGCCAGGGGAGCACTGGAAAGTCGTGGGACGCATTACAAAAACGAATATTATTAAAATGTTGCTCGATATGGTAGCAGAGGATTAATGGGAGGAATCAAATGGTTCAGGCGAGCAGTCATTTTATAGCGATCTGTTCAGACTCGATTGGTGAGACGGCAGAAGCTGTCGTACAGGCGACCATGCGCCAATTTGAGTTACCAGACACAGAGATCAAAAGATTTATGAACGTGAGGGATGAAGACGAGCTGAGCCGGGTGATGGAGGAAGTTGCCGAGCGTAAAGGCTTTGTAGCTTATACGCTGGTACAGCCGGAATTGAGAGAGGCGATGAAAGAGGAGGCTGTCCGGCTGAATGTGCGGGCTGTCGACATTATGGGACCGATGATGCAGGCGTTTGCCGATACGTTCCATGACGATCCCAAAGAGAAGCCTGGTCTGCTGCATCGACTGGACGACAACTATTTTCGCCGTGTAGAGGCCTTGGATTTTGCGGTTCAATACGATGATGGCAAAGATGTGAGCGCCATTCTTAAAGCGGATATTGTATTGCTTGGGGTATCCCGTATTTCCAAAACCCCTTTATCCATGTTTCTCGCGCATAAAGGTTATAAAACGGTCAACATACCGGTTGTACCGGAGCTGACACCCCCTGTTCAGTTGAAGGATGTTCAGCGTGGTCGAGTGTTCGGATTAACGATCGAGCCAGAGTTACTGTTAAAAATACGCAGTGAGCGACTAAAGGTTATGGGGCTTCCTAATAATGTGCAGTATGCTACAGCGACGAGGGTGGAAGAGGAAATAGCGTATGCGCAGTCTTTGTTTAAAGAGCTGAATTGTCCGGTTATTGATGTTACAGATAAGGCGATTGAAGAGACGGCAGGTTTGATTATCAGAATGTTATAGAGCCTAGTAGTTGCTCATATAACTAAAAATTAAAATCGTAGGATACAGGAGTTTAATAGATAAATAGAAAGATTGCAGCAAAAATGCCCTAAATAATTCATTTGTTTAAGGGTAACAATTATTTTTAGGAGAGGTGGAGGGATAGGTATGGAGAGTCAAATGGCTTTGGAATTCGTTCGGGTAACAGAGGCAGCGGCACTGCAATCAGCACAATGGACAGGGCGTGGAGATAAGAATAGCGCGGACGAGGCGGCTACGGTAGCCATCCGCACTCATTTTAATGCGGTATCCATGGACGGCACGGTCGTCATTGGCGAAGGCGAAATGGATGAGGCTCCCATGCTGTATATCGGAGAAAGAGTAGGCAATCGTAGAGGACCGGCTATGGACATCGCTGTCGATCCACTAGAGGGAACCGAAACAGTAGCAAATGGTTTGAATAACGCTCTGTCGGTCATTGCTGCTGCACCTCGTGGTAGTCTACTCCACGCTCCAGATATGTACATGCAAAAAATGGCCGTTGGCCCGGCATTGGCTGGAAAGCTGTCACTTGAGGACCCAATCCCAACTACATTGTCAAAAGCTGCACGAGTACTCGGTAAATCCTTGTCTGATCTTACCGTGTCCATTCTGGATCGTACACGGCACGCCGGGATCATCAAGCTTCTGCGGGAAAGCGGCGTTCGAATCAAATTGCTTGGCCATGGGGATGTGATGGGCGCGATTGAAACATGCCTGGATAGCGGTGTGGATTTGCATATCGGTTCTGGTGGCGCTCCTGAGGGTGTATTGGCCGCTGCAGCGCTAAAATGCATGGGCGGAGAAATTCAGGGTCGTCTGCTGCCTCATGGTGAAGAAGAGATTGAGCGTTGCAAACGTATGGGCATTACTGACCCCGGTGCGTTGCTTTCCATGGATGATATGGTCGGACGCCAAGGCGTGATGTTTGTGGCTACAGGTGTGACACCTGGAGAGTGGTTGCAGGGGGTTCGTTCTCTTCCCGGTCACAGAGCGGAAACTCATTCAGTCGTAATGCACTCGGAAACAAAAACGATTCGCTTCGTTCGGAGTATTCATCATACAGCTGATTCTTCCGGTACGCTTGCGGTAGCGGCATCCTCTTGAATATTGAAGTCATGGCTTCCTAAATCTGTTTCCACAGTAGGCAAAAGGTTCTTCTTCACCTTGCATCGTCCAGAGGTGAACTCGAAGCAGGAGTTTGCGTATGCTGTAAACACAATACGGAGATTAAGTTTATCGTTTAACAAACGAGGAACGATAGTTCAATAAAACAGCGGTATCTAGGACTCGTCTAAAGATACCGCTGTTTTTCATATTTCGGGATCAATCTTACTGTCATAGAGCAGATGAAGTTATCAACTCTTGGAATACGCATCGAGTAACCTCACTTTCATTGAGTGACGTAAGCATAATTGTTTTTGCCATAACTAATTGACAAAGCAAATCCTTATGTAAAATTAGAATAACACAGATTTAAGTAATACTTCCGCCTATTGGCATTATGAATTACTTTGGTGTTTATCTATAGTTGTCTATTAAAAGGAATTAATTGCAAGTAGAATTAATTTGGTATACGTGTTAAATTACTAGTCCAGCCGATAAAACAAGATCAAAGAATTTTAATAAGTTTGAACAAGCTGGAAATTTTTACAGGTAGACTTAATTGCTTTAAATTGATATATTGTTAGTCCAGCCCGAAAATGATTATTAAAAATCTGGGTTGGATGAATCGCCTGGAATTATTTACAGGTTGAATGAATCAGATGAAAATGTTATACTATTATTCTGGCTCAAACAAAGCCGCATGAAAATTTGATCTTTGAAAACTGAACAACGAGTGAGTACGGATTTTGTTTACAAAATCCAACGCTGAGATTTTGGTACATGC